>CAYUIY010000006.1:0-42887 GCA_964444915.1 uncultured Dysgonomonadaceae bacterium | reverse complement strand
CGGTACGCCGCATCGAAAATAAAATGGGTATCAAGGGAGCTCCCACATGTGAGTTGGTTTTTAAAAATGCAAAAGCCGAATTGGTAGGGTCACGTCGTTTGGGTTTGATTAAATATGTAATGTCGCTGATGAACGGCGCTCGACTGGGAATCATGGCACAGTCGGTTGGTATATCAGAAGCGGCTTATCGCGAGGCCTATAATTACGCTATTGAACGGCGTCAGTTCGGGAAAGCAATTATCGAGTTTCCTCCCGTATACGAAATGATTGCTAATATACGTGCCAAAACCGATGCTTCGCGCTCATTGTTATACGAAACGTGTCGTTTTGTGGATATGTATAAAACGCTGGAAGATATTTCGAGAGAGCGGAAGTTGACCCCCGATGAACGAAACGAGTTGAAATATTATTCCCGCCTTGCCGATGCTTTCACACCGCTCGGCAAAGCCATGTCCAGCGAATTTGCCAATCAGAACACCTTTGATGCTGTTCAGGTACATGGAGGATCGGGTTATATGAAGGATTATAAGTGTGAACGATTGTATCGTGATGCTCGTATTACTAATATTTACGAAGGAACGACACAATTACAGGTCGTTGCGGCTATTCGTCATGTCACCACCGGTACCTATTTGCAACGAATTAAAGAATATGAGGCTATGCCGGTTATTCCTGAATTGGAACCTTTAAAACGTTCACTTTCGAAAATGACTCAAATGTATGAAAAACTGGTTGGAATTGTTACTTCGAAGAAAGACGAAGAATATTTCGATTTTCATGCGCGTCGTTTGGTGGAAAGTGCCGGACATATTATTATGGGTTATCTTTTGTTACAGGATGCCAATAAAAATCCTCAGCTATTCCGTCGTTCTGCTGAAGTGTATATTCATTACGGACAGGTAGAGGTCATCCAAAATTACAATTTTGTAACTAAATCGCGTATTGAAGATATAGGTTATTACAAACCTGTTATTCTTGACAAATAACAAGATAAACAACATACATGTTTTATTTTACATTCAGACGGTTCAGTGAAAGGGATCGTCTGTTTTTTTTATTCGAACTGAATGGATTTTGCCGGCGCAATTTTGGCAACCAAATACGAAGGTCCTATCATCATGAGTAAGGATACGATAAGTGTTCCCACGTTAAGCAGAATAAGATAAAGTACATTCATATCGATAGGAACGGCCGAAAGGTAATATACAGAAGGGTTTAGTTTAATAATGTGAAATTTGTTTTGAATGAAACAAAGAAACAAACCAATGATATTTCCCCACAACATACCTTGTCCGATGAGAAAAGCCGATAAATAAAGAAAAACTTTTCTGATACTAAAATCGCTAGCCCCTATTGCTTTAAGAATGCCAATCATATTGGTTCGCTCCAGAATAATGATGAGCAAACCCGAAATCATGGTAAATCCCGATACGACGATCATTAAAATAATAATGACCCATACGTTCATGTCAAGTAAGCTTAGCCAATTAAATATCATGGGGTTAATCTCTTTTATAGATCGTGCATACAACGTGTTGCCGAGTCGGTCCTCGTAGTGCGACATTTCAAAAAACAGGTCTTGAGCAATCTGATCGAGTTTATTGAAGTCTTTCACGAAAACTTCAATTCCACTTACCATATCGTCGTCCCAACCATTTAATTTAGTCAGAATATTTTTTTTGGTAATTACATATAATTTGTCGTATTCTTCGAAATTAGTTTGATAAATGCCTGTAATTTTGAATCGGCGGGCACGAACCGGATCTTGCACAAAATAAGTAGTAAAACTGTCTCCCAATTTCAATCGAAGTTTATCGGCAAGAGTTTTTGATATTATGGCGGGATTTCCTGTTGAAGTGTCATTAGGAATAAATACCTCGCCTTCGATGAGATTTTTTTTGAAAAAATCCCAATCGTAGTCGTCTCCAATTCCTTTAAGGACAATGCCTTGAAAATCATCGTCTGTTTTTATGATTCCTGCCTTAATGATGAACCCTTGAATATGCTGGATGTCGGGATAGCTTAGGAGGTGCTGAACAAGCGTATCGGAGAAAGAAATAGGATTATATTCATAAAAAACATTGTTGTCAAACGCGGTGATCTGAATATGAGCTTCAAATCCGGTTACTTTTTCACGGATCTCTTTTTTGAAACCGATAATAATACATACTGCGATAATCATCACTGCCAACCCCAATGCTATACCGGCAATAGCAATTTTGATGGCGGGAGAAGAGACGCGCTTTTCGTTTTTTTTATCGCCTTTATAAATCCGTTTTGCTATAAACAGCTCTGTATTCATCTTTCACAGAAAAGGCATTACTTTTTTTTGGGTAAGCCTCCAATGCTTTTTCTAAAATGGTAAGTGCTTTGTCGAGATCGGTTTTGTTCAATACATAGGCAATACGTACTTCATTTTTACCTAGTCCGGGTGTAACATAAAAGCCCGACGCAGGAGCCATAAAAATGGTTTCGCCTTCGTATTCGAAATCCGACAGACACCATGCACAGAATTCGTCGGCATCATCCACAGGCAGGCTAGCCAACGTATAGAATGCTCCCATTGGCATGGGTGAATATACTCCCGGAATTTTATTGAGTCGTTCAATCAAAAAATCTCTTCTGCTTCGGTATTCTTCAAAATTTTGGAGCATATAGGTTTCGCTTTCATCAAGTGATGCGTTGGCTGCAATTTGTCCGATAAGAGGCGGACTTAGTCGTGCCTGACAAAATTTCATTACCGTATCGTGCACCTCTTTATTTTTTGTGATGAGAGCACCAATGCGAATGCCGCATTCGCTGTATCTTTTAGAAACAGAATCTATCAGAATTACATTTTCTTCTATCCCTTTCAAGTGGCACGCAGAAACATACGGTATATCGGTGTAAATAAATTCACGATAGACTTCGTCGGAAAACAGGTATAAATTGTATTTTTTAGCCATTTCCCTGATCTGCTCCATTTCTTCAGGCGTATATACATATCCTGTGGGGTTATTCGGATTGCAGATCAGGATCCCTTTGGTGCGTGGATTGATCAGTTTCTCGAATTCTTTTATGGGAGGTAGAGCAAAACCTGTTTCCATGAAAGAAGGGATTGTTTTAATAACGGCTCCTGTTGATACGGCAAAAGCCATATAGTTGGCGTACGCCGGTTCGGGAATAATGATTTCGTCACCGGGATTTAAGCAAGCCAGAAATGCAAATAAAACCGCTTCTGAACCTCCTGCTGTAATAATAATATCATCGGGAGTAAGATCAATATGGTATTTTGCATAATATTTCACCAAATTTTCTCTGTAATACCGAAATCCATCGCTCGGACTGTATTCCAGAACCTTATTTTGGATATTTCGTATCGCATTTAGTGCACTTTCCGGAGTCGGTAAATCGGGTTGTCCAATATTGAGGTGATATACTTTTACGCCTCGTGCTTTTGCTGCGTCGGATAGTGGAGCTAATTTTCGGATGGGTGAAGCAGGCATCTGCATCCCTCTTTCGGAAATTTCAGGCATACGTTTTTTGATTTCTAGCTATAAAATAATGTTGTTTATTGTTTCAAAATATTGAATGGCAAAGGTAATAAAAAAATATGTTTTTCTACAGCTTATTATTTTATTTCCTATATTTGTGGAGTCATTAAAAACATAATTTTATGAAAAAAAGTAACATTTTATTTATTCTCCTTCTTGTGTTGTCTTTTGTGGCATGCTCAGATAAGAAAGAGGCCGGCAAGTGGACGTTGGTATGGGAAGATAATTTCAACCGGGACGGGTGGATGGATACTACCACTTGGTCGAAAATACCGCGTGGGAAAAGTGAATGGAACAGATACATGAGCGATTATGAGTCTGTTTGTGATGTTCGTGGTGGAAATTTGATTCTACGTGGAATACAAAATACGGTTTTGCCTAACGATACGGCACCTTATCTTACAGGTGGAGTTTACACAAAAGGGAAAAAAACATTCGATTTTGGTCGTCTTGAAATTAGAGCGAAATTAGTTGGGGCACAAGGTGCTCATCCTGGAATTTGGATGCTTCCTGCAGATGAGAGCCGAATAAAAGGAGGGGAAATCGACATTATGGAGCGATTAAATTATGATAAATATGTTTACCAAACTGTTCATTCCTATTATACGGATGTCCTTGGTATTAAAGATAAACCTGTCGCAAATAGTGTCGTTGTTACAATTGATGCGGACAATTATAATGTCTATGCACTTGAAAAATACCCAGACAGTTTGGTGTTTTTCGTGAATGATGTGCATACAAAAACCTATCCGCGTGTTGAAACAATAGAAGGTGGACAATTCCCTTTCAGTGATCGTGAATTTTATCTGCTCATAGCGATGCAATTGGATGGAAGTTGGGCAGGCTCTATAGATCCAACTACATTACCTGCCGAAATGTATATTGATTGGGTTCGGTATTATGAACCGAAGAATGAAAAGACAGAATAAAAACTCTTTGCTTTGGTTGAGTTTAATCATTCCATTATTATAATGGAAAGGAGTGATTAAATAATCGGTCGTGGGCTAGTTGTTCGTATTTTGTTCCCTTGCGTCCGTAATTGGTGTAGGGATAGATACTTATACCGCCTCGTGGTCTGAAAATGCCTGTCACTTCAATATATTTCGGATCCATTAGACGAATAAGATCTTTCATGATGATATTTACGCAATCTTCATGAAATGCTCCGTGGTTGCGGAAACTGAACAAATAGAGTTTTAAACTTTTGCTTTCCACCATCTTTGCATCGGGAATATAATCGATGCGGATGGTTGCAAAATCGGGTTGACCGGTTATGGGGCAAAGCGTGGTAAATTCGGGGCAGTCGAATGTTACCCAATAATCGTGATCCTGATGCTTATTTGTGAATGTTTCCAGAATCTCGGGAGCATAATTTGTTTTGTATTCGGTTTTTTTACCAAGAAGGTTTAGATTATCTTGTTCCATTTTTTTCAATTTAGGACGTTATTTTTTTGATCGATCGGTCTTTCTATTGCTTTTAGTTATTCCTTATTTCTTTGTTTCTTTAAATAAAAGGTATTCTTCCAATCCCTTATTTCGTAGTTTGCAGGCCGGACAATGACCGCAACCTTCTGCTTTTATGCCGTTGTAGCAAGTAAGTGTTTCGGTTCGTACCACATCGAACACACCCAGTTCGTCTGCCAATTGCCATACTTGTGCTTTAGTGCGCCACATCAGAGGTGTATGGATAATAAATTGTCTTTCCATAGCCAGATTGAGCGATACATTCAGCGAACGAATAAAAGTATCCCTGCAATCGGGGTATCCACTGTAATCGGCCTGTGAAACGCCCGTTACTAAATGTCGGATATTTTTTGCATAAGCAATGGCGGCTGCACACGTAAGAAACAGCATATTGCGTCCGGGAACAAACGTATTGGGGTAAGAATTTGTCGGTTTTTCTTCGTCCATTTCAATGGAAAAATCGGTAAGCGAGTTGGGGGCTAGTTGCGAAATAATTTGTGCGTCAAGCACTTGAAAGGGTGCTTGCGCCATTTCGGCAATACGTTGTGCATTTTCTACTTCCAATGAATGGCGCTGTCCGTAAAAGAAACAGAGCGTATATACGTTGCGGAAATGTTTTTTTGCCCAATAGAGACAAGTAGTGGAGTCTTGTCCGCCCGAGAATAACACGAGCGCATCTTCGTTTGCAAAATCGTTCATTTTTTTTCTTTGTTTTTTATGTGGTTACCTAAGATACACAGAAAAGCAATCCTTTTCGTCACAAAGATAAGCTATTTTTTTATTCATCCTTATACTCAATAATATCCATGGAAATTGTTTTTAACGTTTATTTGGTTGTCTTTTCAGTGAGAGTTACGTATTTTTGCATTCAAAAAATCTTAAGAATCTGAGAATGTTAAAACCCGATAGTTTAATTTTTGATAGAGACGGCACACTTTGGGATAATGTAGATACCTATGTTACTGCCTGGAACAAAGGTTTGGAAGCCAAGGGGTACGACTTACGTCTTCGCAGAGAAGATTTGGTTGGTTTGATGGGTAAAGAAATTGGGAAAATGCTCAATAAGTTTCTACCGGGAATTTCTCCCGAGGAAGAGAAAGAGCTGTTTTATGCTATTATTGAGGCCTATCAGTCATTAACGAAAACCATGACGCCCAAAATATTTCCGGGGGTACGTGAAGGATTGGAAAAATTGGCGACCAAATACAAGCTTTTTATGCTAAGCAATTGTGAAGAGGGAGGTATATTGAATTTTATGAATCATACCGGAACGCGCCATCTTTTTACGGATTATATGGAACATGGTCAGAATTTTCAGCCTAAAAGCTTCAATCTGAAACTATTAATGGAAAGAAATCATCTTCAATCACCTGTTTACATTGGGGATACCGATACTGATAGTCGCGAAGCGGCTAAAGCCGGAGTGCCATTTGTGTATGTAACTTATGGATTTGGAGAAACAGATAATTACGCATTAAAATTTGATTCTTTTCCCGAACTGACCGATTATTTTATGAATTTATAACAAGGAAGTATGCAGGGAGTTTTTATTCTGATTGTAATTGCCCTTTATTTGGGATTATTGATGCTGATCTCGTATTTGACGAGTCGAAAAGGTACCGATAACGATGCCTTTTTTCGTGCCAATAAACAATCCAAATGGTATGTAGTGGCTTTTGCCATGATTGGCACTTCCATTTCCGGAGTTACTTTCATATCGGTGCCCGGTATGGTAAGGAATCTGGACATGACCTATATGCAGATGGTTTTTGGCTTCTTTTTTGGATATTTGGTCATTGCCTATGTGTTGCTCCCTTTGTATTACAAGCTCAATCTGACTACTATTTATGGTTATCTCGATCAACGTTATGGCCCCAAATCCTATAAAACCGGAGCGTGGTTTTTTCTTATATCGAAAATAGTGGGTGCTGCCGCAAGGCTCTATCTGGTGGCATTTATTCTTCAGTCGCTGGTTTTTGATGCGTGGGGTGTTCCGTTTGTGGTAACCGTCATTGGGATCATTCTGGTCATATGGATGTATAGTCATAAAAGTGGCATTAAAACCATTATTTGGACCGATTGGTTGCAGACCCTGCTTTTTCTTACTGCACTGGTTCTTATTATTTTTGAAATCACGTCAAGGCTCAATTTTGGTTTGGGCGATACCGTCGCCGCAATCAAAAACAGTCCGCATTCACGTATTTTTGTTTTCGATGATTGGCGTAGTACGCAAAATTTCTTCAAACAATTTTTCAGCGGCATGTTCATCACCATTGTAATGACCGGCTTGGATCAGGATCAGATGCAGAAAAACCTCACGATCAAAAGTTTGAAAGATGCACAGAAAAATGTGGTTTCATATGGTTTGGCTTTTGCTCCCGTTAATTTTCTTTTTTTGTGTTTAGGAGTGCTCCTGCTTGTTTTTGCAGAGCAAAACGGAATTGTTCTTCCCGAAGTTTCCGATAACATATTGCCTCACATTGCCAGTCAATATTTAGGCGATACCGTCCTAGGTATTTTTATTGTAGGTATTGTGGCTGCAGCTTTTTCGAGTGCCGATTCGGCATTGACAGCTTTAACCACTTCTTTCTGCGTAGACATTCTAGGGATGAATAATAAGGAAAACGATCCGGAAGTGGAAAAAAGGAACATTGCCATTCGCAGGCGCGTACACTTGGGCATGAGTGCCGTTTTTGTTGCCATTATTCTGATTATCGAAGCCATTGGTTCCGACAGCATCATCACGGCTATCTATAAACTGGCATCCTATACCTACGGTCCGTTGTTAGGACTATATTTCTGCGGATTATATACTAAGGTAAAACCCGTAGACAAATATGTGCCTTATGTGGCGTTTGCGGCTCCTGTTTTGTGTTTTATCATTGAAATTGTCATGAAAACCGTTTTTCATTATACTGTGGGGTACGAATTGTTGTTAATAAACGGAGCTCTTACCGCTTTGGGGTTGTGGATTTTTTCGTCGAAAGATCGACAAATGCAACGTATTTAAAAATCTTGCTCTATGCTTGTTCGTGATGCCCGCTTTGTAGTCAGCAATATCAATTACCGTGACTGTCCGCAAGATAGGAAGCCCGAATATGCTTTTATCGGGCGTTCCAATGTGGGAAAATCTTCGTTGATTAATATGCTCACTAATCGGAAAGGACTTGCTATGACTTCTTCAACTCCGGGGAAAACATTGCTCATTAATCATTTTCTCATCAATAACGAATGGTATTTGGTAGATTTGCCGGGTTATGGTTATGCCCGAAGAGGGAAAAAAGAACGGAAGCAGTTGAAAAAAATGATTGAGGAATATATTCTTTGTCGCTCGCAGTTGACACTTCTTTTCGTATTGGTGGATAGCAGGCACGAACCTCAAAAAATCGATTTGCAGTTTATCGATTGGCTGGGCGAAAACGGCATCCCTTTTGCCGTCGTCTTTACAAAATCGGATAAATTGAGTTCGGCTAAGCTACAAGATCGGATCGAACATTACAAGCAAACACTTTATGAATCGTGGGAAAAACTTCCCCCCATTTTTGTTACTTCTTCAGAAAAGGGAACCGGCCGCGAAGAGCTGTTGGATTACATTGAGCAAATCAACAAAAGTTTGGAATAACAAAATTTTTACAAACCTACTGAATCGCGGTAAAAATCGAGCGCTTCAAAAATCAGTTTTTTGTCTGCAGTTTGATTAATTTTCACATTGCCGATATCCGATAAGAGGGTAAAATTAACGATATCTCCTTCGTTTTTCTTATCGTGCGTCATAATTTCATAGAGTGTTTCGTAGTCGTTGCACGTGATAGGGAAAGCCCTGTAATGTTTTTCGATAAAATGAATGGTTTTTAGCAATTTGTCTTTTGGGAAATCGCAAAGACGATGCGAAAGATAAAGTTCTGCTATTAATCCCCATGCAACAGCATAGCCGTGCAGTATTGGCTTTTTGTTGTCGATGGCAAAACTTTCGAAAGCATGACCAATGGTGTGCCCCAGATTCAGCGCCTTGCGGATATCTTTTTCGCAAGGATCTTTTTCAACGATGTGTTCTTTGATGGAAACCGAGCGGAAAACCAGTTCGTTCAGTTCTTCAAAATCGATGGGATTAAAGGGGAATGACAATAGCTTTTCCCAATCCGTTTGCGAGTGGATAAGGGAATGCTTGAGCATCTCGGCAAAGCCGGATAGGATATCTTTTTTGTCGAGTGTTCGAAAAAATTTTGACGAGATAAGAACATATTCTGCCGGATAGAACGCACCGATTTCGTTTTTATATCCTTCAAAATTGATTCCGGTTTTTCCACCTACAGCGGCATCCACTGCACCCAAAAGCGTAGTGGGGATATTGATATATTTAATTCCTCTTTTGAATGTTGCTGCAGCGAAGCCACCCAAATCGGTAACCATGCCTCCTCCCAGATTAATGAGCAGTGAGTGGCGTGTAGCACCATTCTCGGTGAGTTGTTTCCATACCCACGAAAGATTTTCGATATTTTTGTTGATATCCCCGGCGGGGATAATGATTTGTTTGGCTGTCCGAATCAATTCGGAAGAAGCTATCAATGGAAAACAATACGTTGAGGTGTGCTCATCGGTGAGAACAAAACGTTTGTCGTGATGAATGCCTTGAATTACTTTTTCCAAGTCGCTTACAATATGATTGCTTTTTATGATTTCTTGCATACGAATGAGAAATGAGTGAATGCGTTAGTTCTTTTTTAATGCATTATAAATTTCGTCTTGGATGCGCTCCCTGATTTCCAGCGATGAAAGTTTGTTTGGGGTGCGCGACGGGTAAACCCTGTTCGATAGAAAAATATAAATCAATTGATTGTCGGGATCAACCCAGAAACAGGTACCCGTGAAACCGGTATGTCCGTAAACCGAGGGGGGCGTTTGTTTGCCGCATGGACTTGCCTTGGGGTTTTGAGGGTCGGGTTTATCGAATCCCAACCCGCGACGACTAACGCTGCTTTTTGTTGTAGTAAACAACCGTACGGTTTCTTTTCCGAGAAAACGCTCACCTCCATATTCCCCTTCGTTTAGCCACATTTGATATATTTTAGCCATATCGTTGGCATTCGAAAACAGTCCGGCGTTTCCCGAAATACCGCCAAAAAGTGCAGCTCCTTCATCATGAACATAACCGTGCACCAGCTGTTTACGGAAAAAAGGGTCGTTCTCGGTGGGAGGTATATCGTTTATCGATAAGTAGCGGATGGGTTGAAAGGTGGTTGTGGATGCGCCGAGTTTACGATAGAAATTTTCTTGAACAAACGTATTCAGGTCTTCTCCGGAAACGTTTTCTACCGCTTCTTTCAGTAGCATGAAGTTCAAACAACTGTATGTATATTGTCCTCTTTTTCCCAATTTAGTATCAATGATATCTTTCAGCAATACATCGTGCATTTTTTTGCTTGCGTACATATCTTTTGCCACCGGCATGGAAAAAGTTTCCGATAATTGATTCGAAATCAGGTCGGAACGAAATCGATAATCGGTGCGTCCCCACGCTCCCGCATAGTAGGCACGATAGGTTTCCGATTTATTACCGAACAGGGGACCTGTGTAACTGTTTTTTTCGATGGCCGACGTGTAATAGGGGATGAAGGGTACGATTCCCGATTCGTGAAACAACAATTCACGGATAGTGATGTTGGCTTTGTTGCTTCCTCTCGTTTCGGGTACAAATTTACGGAGAGGATCTTGCAACTGCACCTTTTTTTGGTCGTACAATTTCATCACAGCCGGTAGGGTGGCTGTTGCTTTGGTTACCGATGCTAAATCGTAAACCGTTTCTTCGGTGACAGCTGAACTTATGCCGTATTCAAAATTTCCAAACGATTTTTCGTAAATTACCACACCCTCTTTGGCTATTAAAATTTGACAGCCGGGGTATGCCCGGTTTTTTATTCCTTCCCTTGCAATTTCTTCGATTCCGGCCAATGCTTCCGCCCCAATCCCTACCTCTTCGGGCAGGTTGTAGGCCAGTCTTATTTTGTTAGTTTCGATCCCTGTGTTGAGGGGAAAACTCGCTGCCGAAACTTGTAATTTTCCCTTCAGCGGGATTCCTCCAAAAATTCCTTGAGCGGCACTCTTGCCGGCAGAGGCACTGTTGTCTTGCGCCAGAACAACAGCTTGTGCGTTTTCGATGGAGGTTTTGTAGCCGTCTAATTCGTAAGGTGAAGTAAAAAACACAAGAACGGTATGCTTGTTTTTTGTCAGTTTTTGCAATGTTTCATCTTCGGTTTGCGTACCATGAATAGATAAGATCAGCAGATTATAATCGGCCACTTGTTTCTCGATTTCCGCCAGGCCCTTTGTATCGGCAAGCTGGAAAGTTTTTATGTTGTCGTATTTTTTCAGCATCCGTTGAAACTCGTTTGGCGCTGTTTCACCGATAGCTATCGAGGCAATGATTTTGGTGTCCAATTCTTTGATTGGAATAAGGTTAGATTTGTTTTTCAGCAGTGTAGCCGCATTGTCATACAGTTTGCGTTTTAGCCACTCGGCACCGGAGGTGTTTATGTTTTCGTATAGTTTTGCCGTATCGATGGGTTTGAAATTGTGCACTCCCAATATATATTTGTAGGAGAGAATTTTTCGTACTTTTTCTTCCAGCATCTGTTCAGAAATAATTTCTTTTTCGATGGCCCTCTTAACCGATGCCAATTCATCGGCCTGACGAGGAACCCCCAGAATAATATCGTTACCCGCAAGAAGAGCTTTCACGCTTTTGTCGGCCTGTTTGGCTACGCCACGCATTGCCATTCCGTCGGTAAAAATCAGTCCGTCAAATTTCATTTCTTTTTTCAGCAATTTTTCTCCGATGTTGGGCGATAGAGAAGCGGGCATGCCGCTTGTATTCAATGCCGGAACATTCAGGTGCCCGATCATGATGCCCGACAAACCGGCATCGATGTATTTGCGGAACGGTATAAGCTCCACTTGGTTCAATCGTTCGGGTGAATGCCTGATGGTGGGGAGGGTTTTATGGGAATCTTCTGAGGTATCGCCATGACCCGGAAAATGTTTGGCTACTGCCATCACGCCGTTATCCTCTAATCCTTTGGCATAAGCAATTCCTTTGCGGGCAACATTTTCGGGATCGGAACCAAAGGCACGTATGCCGATGACAGGGTTTTGCGGATTGCTGTTAACATCAATGGCCGGTGCAAAATTGATATGGATACCCATTTCGCGGCATTGACGAGCTACTTCTTTTCCGTAAAGGTAAAGCAATGTGTCGTCTGTAATGGCACCCAACACCATGTTCTTGGGAAAATCGGGGGCATCGCTTAGCCGCATCGAAAGCCCCCACTCGGCATCCATAGCAATAAAAAGAGGTGTTTTGGTTTTACTTTGTGCATAATTGGTAAGCTCGGCTTGTTGCGAAAGTGTTCCTTTGCTGAACAAAAGTCCGCCAACTTTCTGATTAAGTACGTAATCGTTTATTTTGGCTTTATTTCCATTATTGTTTTTGTTTTCTACGACAGGCATAAATAGTTGGCCTATTTTTTCGTCGAGGCTCATACTTTTATAAACCGAATCTACCCATGCATTCATTTTTTCCGAATCGACTTTCCGATACAGATTGGGCTGTTGCCCATATAACGAAATCAGGGAAAATAACGCTGAAATCAAGAAAAGAATTCTGTTCATTTTTAAGATTATTCCGGTGCCTTCAATGATGTTTTTGATCGTGTCAAAAGTACGCATTTTTCCGTAAGCAGCCAAACAGAAGAAAATCAAAAAATAAATATAAAAACCATTGATTATTGGAGTAATAAATAATTATTGCTATCTTTGCACCCGCTTTGCGCAATCTCTGTCGGAAAAAAATGCCGTTATATTGCGTTCTTATTCGTTAAATATTAACATAAAGCTTCATCAGTCATGGATTTAATTAAAATAGTGGAAGAATC
This sequence comes from uncultured Dysgonomonadaceae bacterium, assembly GCA_964444915.1. Lineage (GTDB taxonomy): Bacteria > Bacteroidota > Bacteroidia > Bacteroidales > Dysgonomonadaceae > Anaerorudis. Next base: position 29,962 of record CAYUIY010000006.1, on the reverse strand, counting down.
TTTCGCAGGAGAGAAGAAAGAACACCCTAAATTTAAGAGTGGAGATACTGTTACGGTGGCCTATCGTATCGTAGAAGGGAACAAGGAACGTATTCAGCAGTATCGCGGCGTTGTGATCCGGATTTCGGGACATGGCGACAACAAACGTTTTACCGTTCGTAAGGTTTCCGACAACATTGGTGTTGAACGAATTTTTCCGCTGAATTCTCCGTTTATCGAGAGTATTGAAGTGAATAGTCAAGGTAAAGTTCGCAGGGCAAAACTGTATTACCTTCGTTCGCGTCGCGGAAAGAAAGCCCGTATCAAAAAGAAAGCTTTTTAATCCGGTTTTAAAAAAAATAACAAACGCTCTGAAGTTTTCAGGGCGTTTTTTTGTATTTTTGCTTTGCACTCGTTTGTTCTCTTGAAAGTAAAAATCGGAAGGGTATTTTATGCAATACAAAACACAAGGTGTTGTTTTATGTACATCGCGTTACAGCGATACGTTCTCTGTTGTCCATGTTTTTACGCGTGATTTTGGTCGTATGGCTTATCTTCTTCCAAAAAGTGGCGGAAAAAAATCAAAAGTAAGAGCTTCACTTTTTTTCCCCCTTTCGGTATTGAATATGGAGGTGGAACATTTGCCATTGCGTGAAATTCAGCGGCTGAAAGAGGTTGAAAGGGCATTTCCTTTATATGAAATATGTGCGGATGAAACCAAAATATCAATTTCTTTTTTTCTAGCGGAGTTTCTCTCGAAAGTATTGCGCGAAGCTCACGAAAACAAATCGCTTTTCGATTATCTGAAACACTCGGTGCATGTGTTGGAAGAATCGCATCGGGGACTTGGTAATTTTCATCTTGCATTTATGTTCGGATTGACCCGTTTTTTAGGGATTTATCCCAATCTGGACGATTACCGACCGGGGGCTTATTTTGATTTGCTTAACGGTATATTTGTGCAATACATGCCTCCCCACCATTATTACCTTACTCAAGCAAAAAGCACCTACCTCAGTGTTTTCAGCAGAATCAATTATGCCAATATGCATCTTTTTCGCATGTCGCGTGCCGAGCGCAATGCCCTTATCGATTATCTGTTGGTGTATTACCGTCTGCATATATACGATTTTCCTCCATTGAAATCGCTGGAGGTGCTTCGGGAGCTGTTTTGAGCACCTATCCGCGGCGGGCACATTGTAAAAATTACAGTATAACAACGTGCGTTGGCAACAGTGCTGAACACTTGCCTCGAATAGGATGCATTTTTGATCACCGTTCATGTGATACCGTTCATGTGATAATGAGCAGCGGTTTGTGGAGGAAGGAATACATTTGCATACATTTTGAGAATAAAAAGGCGACTATAATAATCGGATATAATACGAATGGCAAAACAAAGAAAACGAAAAGTTGAAAATGGTTTAGTAGAAGGAAAACTTTCCCAATCCATTTGGAAACTTGCCGCTCCAATGATGATTGGAGGGGCACTGCAAGATCTTTTTTCCCTTGTGGATTTGTTTTTTGTGGGAAAACTGGGGCATGTTGAAGTGGCCGCACTTGCTATTGCGGGAACCACAATGGCAATACTGACCATGTTGGTGCAAGGAATCGGTGTAGGAACAATGGCGCTTGTTTCGCACTTTACCGGAGAAAAAAATTATGAGATGTCGGATATGGCTTTGGGGCAAACGCTTATGTTGGGAGTTCTGGGATCGGTACTGATGTTGATTGTCTCATTTTTTCTGATAGAACCTCTTTTGAGACTTTTCGGTGCCACAGGCGATGTATTGTTTTATGCTTCCGAGTACCTTAGAATCAATTTCGTTTTCTCCATCGTTATTTTTCTTTTTTCAGGGATGACCAATGCATTACAAGGTTCCGGCGATGCCAAGACCCCACTGTATGCTCTGGTAATTGCCAATATTCTTAATATTATTCTCGATCCCTTGCTCATCATGGGATACGGCCCTTTTCCTGCTATGGGAGTTGCCGGTTCTGCGGTGGCGACGGTGATAACGCGGGGAATTGGCGTTATATTCCTTTTCTTTCATCTTTTCTTTGGGCATTCTACCCTTCATTTAAAATGGAAATACCTTAAACCTCAACCTTCTTTAATGGGAAGAATCGTAAACATTGGTTTTTTTGCTTCCCTTCAAGTGTTTATTCGTGAGATATCTTTTTTGTTTTTAATGCGGTTGGTTACTTCCTTTGGCGATGTTACTCTTGCTGCCTATGGAATCGGTTCGCGACTCCGCACTTTCATCATGGTACCCGGTTTCGGGTTTGCAAGTGCTGCTGCAGTGTTGGTTGGTCAAAATTTGGGAGCCGGGAATCCGGAACGTGCAAAAAAATCGGCGTGGCGCGCCGTTATGTATTACGAGATAATTGCTATACCGTTGGCTACTCTGTTCCTGATTTTTGCGCCTACTTTCGTTGGTATTTTCAATGATCATCCGGATGTAATTGTTATTGGAAGTTCTTTTTTGCGCTATCTTGCCGTCACTTTTCCATTCCTTGCTTTTTCCCTGGTGTTTTCGCAGGCTCTAAATGGTGCCGGCGATACCAAGACCGCCACCATTATCAATGCTATCGGTCAACTCGTTTTTCGGGTACCCTTTGCATACCTTTGTGCCTTAACACTCGGATTGGGTTATAAAGGCATATGGTTGGGCATCAATGCTTCTGATGTTGTTCAAGGAATCGGAATGATATTTGTTTTTAATTCGGGACATTGGCAGAAGGTATTCATCGAGCACAAAAAGAAATTATCCCGTCATATCGATGTGGATGTCAATGGATTGGAAACGGGATAATGACTGCAAAAAACGATTGTTCTGCCGTGCGTTTCAATAGAAAACGTGTCGCCAAGCGCTTCGTTGAGCGTCCCTTGCCACCAGTTGGTGAGTACGGCTTTATCCAGTGGATACCGCAAACCCTGTAAGGTTACTTCAGCGCGATCGATGCAGAAAAGCGAAATGTTTTGTCCTCGAAAACTCGGGAAAGTGGTAGGCGAGTGAATGGGGTATAAAATACCGTAATCGGTAATCATGGCTACCTGTGCCTGCAACATGTATTCGGCCAAGAGCGAAATGTTTCCCAACGTATGGTCTTCGCTTTTTCCGGTTGCCGCAACAATAACCAGATTTTTCATTCCCTGCTGTACGCAAAAATGCACCGATTTGGTGAGATCGTTCGTATACTGGTCGGGATTGGGATGAATTATATCGGCAAAGCGGATTTTGTTTTCTTCCGAAATGGAGTCACAATCGCCCACAATGGCGTCGGGTTGCCCTCCGCGAGCAATGAAACCGTTGGCGGCCCCGTCGCAACAAACAATGTATGTTGCTTTTTCAATGTACGAGAGAGGTATTTCATGCGTCGGGTAGTTGCCGTTGGCAATGATCACCGCATCGGGGTCGCCTATGAAAGATGAAGAAAAATCGGACATGCGAATTCATTCTTTTTTTCTGCAATTACAAACGAAGCTTCTTTCGAACAGGTACTCAATCTTTTAAATAATAGTTTACGGTGCTCACTACCCGTATGTTTTTAATGTAAGGTGTGTTGGCATCGCGGTCGGTAATGGAAAACTGCCCTTGATTGGCACTTTGTATTTTCCCCAGTTTGCTGCCCGAATCTTTTGCAAACTTTTCGGCCGTAGCACGTGCATTTTTTGTAGCTTCTTCAATCATCTGAGGTTTTATATCGTTGAGCTTGGTAAATAGAAATTGTACCCGATACTGGTAATCTTCGCCGGTTACGGCGATTCCTTGTTTTAGCAACTCGCCCTGTTCGCTCATCAATTTGCGCACCAAATCCACGTTATCCGACATCACCGTTACTACGGACGTAATGTTGTAGCGGTAGGGTGATTGAGACACACTGTATCGTTCGGCCTGCATATCTACTACCAACGGAGCAGAGATACTTATTTCTTCGTCTTTTATGCCTTTGCTCTTCAGAAACGACATAATGGCCTGATTTTTCATTTTCAGGTTGTTATAGAGAGAGGGCAGATCGTTGCCTACTTCTTTAAAAGGAAGAGGCCAGATAACTTTGTCGGCCGGCATTTCTGTTTCGGCAAGCCCTTTTACCGTAACCGTGCGGTTGCGTTGCGAAAATGCGTTGATACCGCTCCTGATGGAAAGTCCCAGCAAAAGCAATCCCACAGCAACAATGGTCGATTCAATGATTCTATTTTTCATCTTATTCAATATTTGTTGGATTAAACAGTATTTTTGCGTCGAAAAACAAAGGTAAACAATTACTCAATCAAATGTTGCATTTCCGGGATGGTATCTTTCGACTCCATCATCATTTTTTTCCATTGGAAATAGCCGAAGACCGAAATGACGGAATATATGATGAACAAACCGGCAGTCGGGTACAATCCCTTCCATAAATAAAGCGCACTCGACGCCACATTTACCACAAACCACAACCACCATTGCTCCAGATATTTGTGTGCAAGCATCCACATGCCGATGATGCTGACGGCTGTGGTAAAACTATCGCCGTAGGGAACCGGACTATCCGTGAAACGGATAAGAATGAAAGCAATGAGAGCGAAAAGCAAGGCACATGCGATGCCCAACGGGATGATGTATGCAGCCGGAGTGTGGCTGATGCGGTTTTCTGTTGGCGTGTTTTCTATTTTTGTCCATCTGATCCATCCGTAAATACTGGCAAAAAAATAGTAAATGTTGATACCCATGTCGGCGTAAAATTTGCCTTCGTAAAAGATGATGATATAGATGAGCGGCATGAGTACGCCCACCGGCCACAGCCATTTATCGGCCTTGTATTCGAGATAAAGATACACAAGGCCGATGACTGCGCCGATAATTTCGAATCCTATGGATTGAAAGAAGTCTATCATTCCGTTAAAAGTTTACAATCAGGTTTGCCAGTACGTTGGTTCCGGCTTGGGGAAAATAGCGCTTTTCATTCACGCGTTTGTTACCCAGATAGTACGTGTACCAGTTGTATCCGTTGGTTTCGTATTCCACGTTAAAGAGGTTGTTGATTTCCAAGCCGGCCGTTACCGATTTCGTATGAGGCAGCGCAAAGGTATACCCCAGGCGGAGGTTGTTGACAAAATACGGATCGATGGAGCGATCTTTGCTCGACGTGTTGTCGATGTATTGGCGGCTCACGTAATTGCTGTGCAGCACGGCTTCGAATTGATTGTAGGTGAAGGTGAGCATACTGTTGGCAATGACATTGGGCGAATAGGCAATGTCGGTAGTGCCCAGATAGGTCGAGCGCGATTCTATCCAGTTCCAGTCGGCATCGTACACGTCAATATCTTCTTCGGTAAATTTTTTGATTTTGTTTCGGCTGAGGGTGATGTTTCCATCCCATCGCAGCAAGGGATTGAACCGGATGGCCGAGGTAAGTTCCAATCCCATTCGGTAGCTGTTCGGAATATTTGTGGTGAGCATTTCGCCGATTTCGCTGATTTTTCCGGTAAGGACGAGCTGGTCTTTGTACTTCATGTAATACACATTGCTTTCGAAGCTGAATAACGGCGACTGGTAACGATAGCCGATTTCTGTATCGTACAGCCTTTCATCGGTAGGTTTTTCGTCGGGTCCGGCTTCGGTGTAATTGTCGCGATTCGGCTCGCGGTGGGCAACCGAAAAGGAGGCATACACACTGTTGTTGTCATTGGCACGGTAGGTGAACCCTACTTTAGGGTTGAAAAAAGAGAACGTGTGTTCCTGTGTCAAATCGTACATTGCGCCGGCATCTTCGTCGTATTTGTCGTCGGTACCTTTCATCGTATATTTAATGTGGCGGAATTGCAAATCGCCGTACATCAGAAAATTGCGGGCAATTTCCACATTTGCTTTCAGGTAGGCGTTTACATCGGTTTTTTTCGAAGTATTTCGATACCAGTCTTTCTCGGGATCGAAATTGTTGGGATTGCGCACCCACCGTATTTTGCCGAAATGATCGCTTTCGTAGTTGCTTCCGGCTCCGCCAAATACCATATCCCAGCTGTTTTTTTTGTAGTGGAGGGCAAATGTGGCTCCGTAAAAATCGTTATCGAGCCATTTTTGGCGGATAAGATCGGTTTTTTTCAGCGGAACACCGTCTACAACAGGAGGTGTGAGCAGATATTCTTTGTATTTACGGTCGGTTTTGTAGTCTTCGTAATAACCTTCGCCTGCCGTATAATGCAGAGCGGCATTCAGATGAAATTCGGGAGAAAACTCCTGCGTCAGGTGCAGCTGATAGTGCGTTTGCGTGTAATTATCGGTCTGATTATCATAAAACTGTACTTTTCCCTCGTCGTCGATATACCTACCCAATTCGTTGTATTGACGCGTATAGTTCAAGGGTTCCCTTTGTACCAAGTCCAAATCGACTCCGTTCCACGCCTGATATGTTTTTTCTTTTCCTCCGAAAGTAAGAAATTTAATCAGCGTTTTATCTGCCGAGTAAGCGCCGGAAAGATAATACGATTGCATGTCTACCCATGCCCGGTCGATGTAGCCATCGGAGTTGACCACAGAATAGCGCCCGTCAACGACAAAGTGATCATTGATGAGGCCCGATCCGGCTTTTACCGTTGTTCTGATGGTATTAAACGATCCGCCGCTTGTGCCTATTTCTGCATAGGGTTGAAGCCGGATATGATCTGTTTTCATATTCACGCTTGCTCCGAATGCAGCGGCTCCGTTGGTTGAAGTGCCCACGCCGCGCTGTATCTGCATGGACGAAAGCGAGGAGGCAAAGTCGGGAAGGTCCACGAAAAACGCTCCGTGCGATTCCGGGTCGTTATACGGAATGCCATTGATGGTGATGTTAATACGGTTCACGTCCGTTCCGCGTACCCGAAAAGCGGTGTATCCGATTCCCGTTCCGGCATCGGAAGTAACGGTTACCGAAGGGGTCAGTGCAATAATGTAAGGGATATCCCTTCCGAAATTATTTTTCTTGATGACGTCTTCCGGAATATCCGAAAAGGATATCGGTGTAGTTTGTTTGGCACGTGTGGCAGAAATCACCACCTCTTCGAGTTGAATGTTTTTTAACGTGTCGGGTTGCATCTCTTCTGCAACCAAAGGACATAGCGCAGTGAGTCCTGAAAGCGCAATAAAAACCTTTTTCATTTGACAATTAATTTTTGGTATCCGGTACTTTTAAATTGCCGGATAACGCTTGTGAAACAAAAAAGGGGATTGAATAAGAGAAAAATACCGTAAAAAATTAAAGCCGCAGAGGCGAGCTTTTTTCTTTTCCCTACGCCGGCATTATCCGGATCAGGTGATTGGGTATGATCTCAGCCTGTTGTTATAAGGCACCCCTTGTTGATTTGAGAATGCAAAGATAAGGATATTTTTTAAATTTCCTCTGTTTTTTATTTATCGGTGTGTTGTAATCATCGAATCTAGTCGTTGCCTCCATTGTCGTAGACGTCATCTACTGAAATACCTGCGCACAGTGTGTGATTTATGCACGAACCGAATGCGGTCAGGTCGTAATTGATGTGACGCGGAAATTCATTAAATTATTCTTCTCCTGTTGCAGGTGACGTGATGCTGTTTTCGAATTAAAATAAAAATTTTCAATGGTGATTTTACCTCATACAAATTTGTTCGGGAATGTTTGTAAGTCCCGCTAATTTGTTTTTACTTTGCATTCGTATTCGGTTCTTATTGATTAAAAGGGAATCCTGTGCAAATCAGGAACTATCCCCGTAGCTGTAAGTTCCAAAGATGGGTTTTATCACTTTTGCCACTGTTTCAACCCCGAGAGACGGGAAGGCGATAAAATCGGAACAAGTCAGAAGACCTGCCGAATATCAATTATCGTAGCTTTCGGGTGAAAGGCGAGAGATAAATTACAACCTTCTCTGTAGTTTTTCTTTTCTTACCCCGCGAGTTATCATTTATTAACATTAAAATTCATAATCTAATGAATGGTGCATCTCGTTTTAAAAAAATTGTAAAGCGTAATGGAGAAATTGTGGAATTTCAAATCGAAAAAATTGAACATGCGATTTTTAAGGCGATGCGTGCGATAGGAAATCCCAATCGTGCCAGAGCGAGAGAGCTTAGTTTAGAAGTGGTTAAAAAACTTGACAGTAATCAACAAATTGATATTCCTACAGTTGAACTAGTACAAGATGTTGTTGAGAAAATACTTTTTGAAAAAGAAAGTTTCGAGCTGGTAAAAGCTTATTTGTTGTATCGCAAACAAAGAGAGTTGTCGAGAAATGTTAAAGATCTTTTCAGCAATATTGAGGTAGTGGATGATTATCTTGAAATGAATAACTGGCGAATAAAAGAAAGTGCTAATTCGGCTTATTCTCTTCAAGGACTTAATCAACATATTTCAACTTTGATTACTTCTCAATATTGGCTCACAAAGCTTTATCCAGATAACATTTCTAATGCCCATAAAAAGGGATATTTTCACATCCATGATTTAGGCTTCTTAAGTGTTTATTGTGTGGGTTGGGACTTAAAAGATTTGCTTCTCTCAGGCTTCAAAGGTGTTTCAGGGAAAGTCGAAAGTAAACCTGCAAAACATTTAAGGACTGCACTGGGGCAGATCGTCAATTTTTTCTACACCATGCAGGGAGAAGCGGCCGGAGCACAAGCTTTTTCCAATTTCGACACTTTTCTTGCCCCATACATTCGATATGATAAATTAACATTTTTGCAAGTAAAACAATGTATTCAGGAATTTCTTTTTAATATCAATATTCCTACAAGGGTGGGGTTTCAAACACCTTTTACCAATATAACGATGGATTTAGTGGTCCCGGAATTTTTGAAAAACGAGCCGGTTGTTTTGGGCGGCAAGATTCAAAAAGAAGTTTATGGCGATTATCAATCTGAAATAACGATGTTCAATAAGGCTTTTGCCGAAGTAATGTTGGAGGGAGATGCAAATGGGAGATTGTTTTCGTTTCCAATACCTACTTATAACATTACGCCTAATTTTGATTGGGAAAACGAAAATTACAACGGAATTTGGGAAATGACCGCAAAATATGGTATACCTTATTTTTCAAATTTTGTGAATTCAGATATGAAGCCCGATGATGTACGTAGCATGTGTTGCCGACTTCGATTGGATAAGAGAGAATTATTAAAACGAGGTGGAGGGCTTTTTGGAGCCAATCCTCTAACCGGTTCTATTGGCGTTGTTACCATTAATTTACCAAAACTTGGATATGAGGCTACTTCTGAAGACAACTTTTTTCAACGACTAAAAAATTTGATGATCTTGGCAAAAGACAGTCTTGAAATCAAACGAAAAACAATTGAAAATTATACGAAAAAAGGGCTTTATCCCTATTCAAAATTTTATTTACGTTATGTTTATCAACGATATAAATGTTACTGGGAAAATCACTTTTCGACTATTGGGATAACCGGCATGAACGAATGTTGTTTGAATTTTTTAGGAGAAAATATTGCTCATCCCGAAAGTAAGCAATTTGCATTGAAAGTAATGGATTTTATGAGGAATGTTTTAGAGGATTTTCAGGAAGAAACGGGAAATATGTATAACCTTGAAGCCACACCTGCCGAAAGTACTGCTTATCGTTTTGCACGCATTGATACTGTTCAGTATCCTGATATCATCACTGCAAACCATGAAGCTTTTAAAAATGGGGCAGCACCTTATTATACGAATTCCACTCACTTGCCTGTGAATTTTTCGGATGATATTTTTGAAGTTTTGTCTTTACAGGATGATTTGCAAACAAAGTACACAGGGGGTACGGTATTGCACTTATTTACAGGTGAAAAGAACATGCCCGGAATAGCCGTCAAAAATCTGATTAGGAAGATTACACATTCATTTCATTTACCGTATATAACTATATCGCCAACTTTTAGTATTTGCCCCACGCATGGCTACGTGGCAGGAGAATATTTCAAGTGTCCAAAATGTGAATCGGAGTGTGAAGTCTATAGCCGGATAGTGGGTTATATGCGCCCTATAAATCAATGGAATATTGGCAAACAACAGGAATTCAAAGACAGGAAGTTGTTTAATCTGAGCAAGATAGAAATAAAATAGTTAGCTATGAAAATCGGAGGGTTCGAAAAACAAAGCTTTATTGATTGGGAGGGGAGGATGGCGGCCGTTATTTTTACTAAAGGTTGCAATTTTAGATGCGAATATTGTCACAATCCTGAATTGATTTATCCGGAGCTAATGCAACAAAACAACGATATTTCGGAGGATTATATTTTTGATTTTCTTTTATCACGACAAAATTGGTTGGACGGTGTTGTAATAACGGGAGGCGAACCGACATTGCAGCGTGATTTGCAAGACTTTATAAAAAGAATAAAAAAAACAGGCTATGCAATTAAATTAGATACGAATGGTTCGAACCCGATGGTTTTAAAAACACTAATTGAAAATAAATTGATAGATTATGTTGCAATGGATATTAAAACCTGCTTAGAGTTAAAAAAATATCAAGAAATTTGTGCAATTGAAGATCCTTTCTTATTGTCAAAAATAGAAGAATCTATTGAAATTTTAAGAAAATCGAGTATCGATTATCAATTAAGGACAACCGTTGTTCCACAATTTCATACGAAAGAAATTGTGGATAATTTGCAGAAATATTTTTTCTATTGCAATTATAAAATACAGGAATTCAGAGAAATTAAAAGCGTGTAATTCATTGCTTTTGAATTACTGGCTAAGTTCAACTTACGTTGTATAAATTCGCACTTGCCGGTTGACTCTACAACTCTACAAAAAAACTTTTTTATTGCGTATTTCACAAAATGCCGTATCTTTGTGGATGTCGTGGCCGACTGCTATTCACTGCTATCTTATGTTTTTTAAATTAAAAGCAAGAAATTCATTAAGATCATAAATATGGTATATTCGATGACCGGGTACGGCAAATCGACAGCCGAAATCCCTAATAAAAAAATAACCGTCGAAATTCGCTCGCTCAACAGCAAACAATTTGATTTATCCGTACGTATCCCGTTTGTATACAAAGAAAAAGAAATCATTTTACGAAACAGTTTATCTCGTCGGCTCGAACGTGGAAAAATCGATTTGACCATTACGGTGGAGCAACTGGTGAAAGATGTATCGTCACGAATCGATCATCATGTCATGGCTCAATATTACGAAGAAATCAAAGATATTGCCGCCGAACTGCAAATCGAAGAACCGAAGGAATGGTTTTTGGTATTGTTCCGCTTGCCCGACGTAATGAAACCGGATGTGGAAGAGATTGACGATGAAGAATGGGAAGCCATTGAGGCAGCCGTTGATAATGCGGTAGACGAAGTGATTGCATTTCGCAAACAGGAAGGGGAGATGCTGGGTAGCGTGTTGCGGGAAAAAATCGAAAATATTCGCCTATTGCTCGATAAAGTAGCCCCTTACGAAGCGGAACGCATCGAAAGAGTAAAACTCCGCCTTTACGAAGGGTTAAAAAGCTTGGAGGGTATCGAGTACGATAAAAACCGTTTCGAACAAGAACTGATTTATTATATTGAAAAACTCGATATCAGCGAAGAAAAAGAGCGGCTTGCCAACCATTTGGACTATTTCGTCGAGACCCTCGATAACGAACAGTCGCAAGGCCGTAAACTGGGATTCATTGCTCAGGAAATAGGACGTGAAATCAATACGATGGGTGCCAAATCCAATCACAGTGAAATACAACGGCTTGTGGTGCAAATGAAAGACGAATTGGAGCAAATCAAGGAACAGGTGCTCAACGTGCTGTAAAAAAATACGAAATCATGGGAAAATTAATCATTGTGTCGGCTCCGTCCGGGACAGGAAAATCAACGTTGGTACGCTATCTGCTATCGCAAGATCTGAATCTGGAATTTTCTATTTCGGCTACGAGTCGGTCTCCGCGCGACGGTGAACAAGATGGGGTGGATTATTATTTTCTTACACCCGAAGAATTTAAGCGGCGTATAGCAAACGGTGAATTCCTGGAGTACGAGGAAGTTTATGAAAACACCTTCTACGGCACGCTAAAAAGTGAGGTCGATCGGCTTCTCGACAATGGTAAGAATGTGATTTTCGATGTCGATGTAAAGGGTGGGTTGAACATAAAAAAAATATACGGTGATCAGGCATTGAGTATTTTTGTTATGCCTCCTTCGATGGAAGAGTTGCGCAACCGACTCGAAAAACGCGGTACCGAAACGCCGGAAGCAATTGAAAAACGTTTGGCCAAAGCCAAATATGAAATGAGTTTTGCTCCCTACTTCGATGTGGTTATTCTCAATGACGACTTTGAACGAGCAAGGCAAGAAGCCTATGAAACCATAAAAAAATTCCTCGAAAAGTAAATCGACAACATGTTTAGAAAGTTGCAACCGACAATAGGGGTGCTTTTGCTCCCTCTATTTCTTTTTGCGGCAAAACCCCAAAAGGATACGCGGGTATACGCAGTTAAAGACGGTCAGGAATTAAAACTCGATATTTATGCCGTTCCTTCTGAAACGAAAAAGGACAACCCCTGCCTTATGTTCGTTTTTGGAGGAGGGTTCAAAGAGGGTTCGCGTGACGATGCCGCATATGCCGATTATTTTACGTATTTTGCCGAAAAGGGTTTTGTCGTGGTTTCCATCGATTATCGCCTTGGAATGAAAGATGCTCCTGCACCGGGAATTTTCAATACCAAGCCCCTGCGCAACGCCATTGCAATGGCTGTGGCCGATTTGTATAGTGCAACCGATTATGTGTTGCAAAATGCGCGTGAGTTGAATATCGATACCGCACGCATCATCATTAGCGGTTCGAGTGCCGGTGCCATCACGGTGTTGCAGGGCGATTACGAAAAACGCGACAATAAACCGTCGGCCAACGTGTTGCCCGAAAAGTTCCGTTATGCCGGCGTCATTTCTTTTGCCGGCGGAATTTTCAGTACCGAGGGTGTGCCTTCCTATACGCAGGCTCCTGCGCCCACGCTTTTCTTTCACGGGAGTGCCGATAAATTGGTGCCTTACGACAAGACGCGCTTTTTTCGCATCGGCATGTTTGGTTCCAAATCGCTGGCAAAGCGTTTCAGAGAAAAGGGTTATCCCTATATGTTTTATAGTATGGAAGGTTTGGGACACGAAGTGGCCGGTTATCCGATGAAGGAATTTTTGTCTGAGATCGAACGGTTTATCATCGATTTCGTGTTCGATCGCAAACAGTGGTTGGTCGATATCCGTTTTAAAGACAAATTGCGACGTCCCGGGAAAACGGTCACTCCCAAAAGTTATTACAACGTGTTGTGCATTTAGATAGATACTAAGTTCAAATTAGAAGCATAACATTCTGAATGATGTTTTTTTATCGAAAATAAGCAATGGTCAGCAGAACAGATCTTCGAATACTTGAAAAATACAAAACAAATTCATATTTCGCATGAAACTTTTTACAATTGGATTAGGAAAGTCAAGCAATAAGGTATGAGTTAAATCATATCTAATATAAATTGAATAGCAGGCTAAAAAGAAGCTAAGCTTTTGTTAACTATAAGAGAAGAATTTTTCAAAAAAATTATATAGCTTTGCACTTACTGGTTGAATTTACGTACGATAAACTGATAGTGCTTAAGAAAATCGAATTATTCATTGTTTTTTTAAGTAGATTTAGAGAAATTAATGAAAACAGGAAAAGATATCACATCAATTTACAACCTTTATGTGGATGATTTGTTCACATACGGTACTTACCTTGGCTATAACAGAGAGGTTGTGAAAGACGCCATACATGATCTTTTTTTAAAGTTTTCGGATGATAAAAACATTTTGAATGATGTTTCTAATATCAAATTTTACCTTTTTAGATCATTGAGAAACAGACTTTTGGATATGTATAAATACCAAAAAGAACACGTTAGCCTCAATGAGTATTTTGCGGTGGAAATGCAATTCAATATACAAGTAAACGTTGAGGATCTTATAATCGAAAAAGAGGAACAGATGCAGATAAAGGCCGAGATTGAACAGATGCTCAATACTCTCACTGATCGGCAACGAGAAATTATTTATCTCCGCTATATACAGGAATATGACTATAACCAAATTTCCGAACTTTTGCAAATCAATGTTCACAGTTGTCGGAAACTGGTATCGAAAGCTATTTGCAGCCTTCGTGAAAAACTTGGTTTTCTAATCACGTTATTGACTCTTCTATCATAGATTCAAACGTTAACCTTATTCAAACAAACTAACTAACTAAATATATACATATATTTTGACTTTTTTTAATCTTTACCAATTATTACCTGCACCGAATCTCCCCGTTATCCTCTACTATTTCAATTGTCATAATCTTAAAATGTTAAATTTATAAGAATTTTCAAATTAAAGGGGATAATAAATTTTTTATATCGTCATTTATATAGACGGTGATTTATAAATGTGATAAATAAAATATATTGAATCTTTGATTTATTTTTAATCAACTTACAATAACCAGTAATTAATAATGAAATGTTATACTGATTTTTTAAAGGACAAAAAATTTATAATGTGGCAATTGTTACCTGATGATGCCTTAAATGCGTATTGGCAAGATTTTATAGAACAGCATCCGGAATCAAAAAAAGAGATACAACATGCCATTACTTATTTAAAAAATGAGGGGTTGAATAAAAGCATCCTTGACGAGACGGAACGTACATTACTGTTCGATAAAATTCAAACAACTATTCTGAATCGACAGAAAGTAAAAAAGCTCAGATTCTTCTGGTACTCTGTGGCAGCAGTTGCGTTATTGGTTATTGGACTCACCCTGTTTTATTCCCAAAGGAAAGATATGATTATTACGGCCGATAAGGAATTCATTGTGGGTGAATTACTGAATAGTGAAGATATTCAACTCATTACCAGTAAAGAATCAATTTCGTTTCAAAATGATATAGATGTTAAGCTGAGCGAGGAAGGGAAAGCTGCAATCACGCAAAAAAATAAAGAGGTACAGGAAATTAAAATCAAACAAAAACAATTAAACACGTTAATCATTCCCTATGGAAAACGCTCCACCCTCACGCTTGCAGATGGCAGCAGAGTGTGGCTTAACTCCGGATCTGTTCTTGAATTTCCTGTACGATTCAGCGGGGAAAAAAGAGAAATATGGCTTAAATCGGGTGAAATGTACATTGAGGTAACACCTGATCAAAATAAGCCATTTTTTGTACATACTTCCAATTTCAATGTAAGAGTATACGGTACAAAATTCAATATCTCAAACTATACAGGTTCTCTGCAGACCGTTGTTTTAGTGGAAGGGCGTGTAAGTTTGCAATCTGCAAACAAAAAAGAAATTTTCTTAATACCCGGTGAACAAGCGATATATTCCGAGAACGGTATATTTAATACGCAAAAAGTTGATGTAAATCAATTTGTCTGTTGGAAAGATGGTTATCTTTCTTTCGACAAAACGCCGATGACTGAAGTTTTGCGACAAATTGGCAGATATTACAACCTTTCGTTTAATTATGACCAGGATATAAATCTTCAAAAACGCACGTGTAGCGGAAAGATATATCTATCTGACAATTTGGATAATGTGATGACTGCTATTGCACTATTGTCATCTACAAGATTTCAAAAAGACGACAATACCATATATTTATATAGTACTAACAAATTAAAATAAAAACATAAATGCGTATGAACAAACATCATGGATAAACAAGGTAGCAGGTAAAAAAGCCGAGCGATACCGCTAATACCGCCCGGCTGGATTGAAATTAATTACCCTATTATTAATAATTAAAATCGTTCAAAGGTATGAATAAACATTCAATTGAGGAAAGAGAACACCTCAATAATTTCAAACATGTTCTAAAAGTCATGAAAACAACCTTATTCTTGTTGTTTTTCTGTATACTCTTTTCTTCTGCATCAAATAGTTTTTCACAAGAGTGGACTCTTAAATTTGAGTCAATCAGCATAAAAGATGTTTGTAATGAGATAGAGAGAAACAGTGATTTTATTTTTGTTTTTTCCGATACTAGTGAGAAGTTGGTTGACAAAAAAGTGAATATCGATATCAGCTCTAAAAATGTTGAAGAAATTTTGGATATTATTTTTTTTAATTCCGGACTTACCTACAAAATACTGGATAAGCAAATTGTTATTTATGAATCCAATAAAACGGCGTCCTTTAAAGATAATAAACAAATAACATCAACGATTGAAGAGCAACAAAAGAAACAAATATCCGGAACAGTTGTGGATGCTCAAGGTGAACCCATAATTGGCGCAAACATTATTGAAGTAGGAACTACTAACGGCACTGTTACCGATATTAATGGAAATTTCACTTTAAAAGTAGAACAGGATGCTGTGATCCGTATTTCATATATCGGATATTTGTCACAGGATATTGAAACATCAGGGAAAAGCACTTTCAAAATTGTTTTAAAAGAAGATGTAAAAGCATTGGAAGAAGTGGTTGTAGTAGGTTATGGTACACAAAATAAAGTAACCGTTACCGGATCGATTTCTACGATTTCTACAGAAGAGCTGACACAGAGTCCTGTCTCCAATATAAGCAATGCTTTGGCGGGCCGTTTACCTGGTCTTTTAGCTGTTCAAAGAAGTGGGCAACCCGGAGCAGATCAATCTACCATTAGAATCAGGGGCGTTAGTAGTTTTTCGGGCACGCAGGATCCTTTGGTTATAGTAGATGGTATTGAAGGTGTAAATTACAACGTGATTGACCCTAATGAAATTGAAAGTATTACTATTTTGAAAGATGCCTCTGCAACAGCCGTATATGGTGTTAGAGGTGCTAACGGCGTTATGATTATTACTACTAAAAGGGGTCAAACCGGTGCTCCACGAGTTAGTTATTCATATGAGTATGCGGTTCAAGAGTTCAGTGATGTAAGACACAGTATGAATGCCGCGGATTATGCAACACATTACAACCTTGCCCAAGCATACGATGGTTATATTACGGGTGCCTATAATCCATATTTTTCTAGTGAAGCTATTGAAAAATTCAGAACTCACGAAGACCCAATTTTTTATCCTGATGTAGATTGGTTTGCATATATGTTTGACAAGCCCAGTGGACAACAGCGGCATAATTTTAATATCAATGGCGGTACCGAAAAAATTAAATATTTTGTTTCTTTAGGATATTTCACTCAGGATGGATTAATAAAGCACACCAAAACGATTACCGATTATGATGCAGGAATCAAATTTAATAGATACAATATTCGCTCCAACTTCGATTTCAACATCACAAATCGACTATCGTTGAGTGGCGATGTATCTTCTCAGATTGAGAACAGGTCGGGCACCAATGCTCCTATTACAAGAATATTTGAACAAGTATGGAGATCAAATCCAATGGATGCACCTAAGCTCGAAGATACGGGTGGGAAATATGTAGTATTGGATACGAAAATGGACCCAGGCAATCCTATAGACTATTTGATAAGTTACGGTTATAAAAGAGACTATAGTAATTATTTGAATGCCTCTCTCCGATTAAATTATGAGTTAGACAAGATTACTAAAGGGTTATCGATACGAGGTTTGGTTTCTTATAATAATTTTTACCAACAGGCACAATATTATTCCAAAAACAAGGAAGCGTACAAAGCGGTAAGATTGGATGACGGTACAATTAACTATATCCCGATAACAGAACCGTCACCTTATGGATTCAGTGAATCAATGAACAAAAACAGAAAAATTTATCTAGAAACAGCTCTTGATTATAAACGTAAATTTGGACTCCATAATGTAGCAGGATTGCTGCTTTATAATCAAAGTAAGTTTTATTCTCCAAACCTTGCATATTTGATTCCTAATGGATACCAGGGTTTGGTAGGTAGGATAACCTATGATTATGCAAACCGCTATATGCTGGATGTTAATTTCGGATATAATGGAACTGAAAATTTTGCAGAGGGTAAACGATTTGGATTTTTTCCGGCACTTTCCTTGGGTTGGGCAGCCTCCGAAGAATCTTTCTTCCCGGAAAACGATTACCTGACATTCTTAAAATTCAGAGTTTCTTATGGTGAAGTAGGAAACGATAAAGTAGGGGGAGCCAGATTTTTATATCGTCCTTCATCATGGGTATATGTTAATAATGATTATAGGTTCGGCATAGGAGCTGATCTTCAAGGGCATAAAGGAGCTAAAGAAGCAGCCCTTGGTAATCCTGATTTGACATGGGAACGCGCAAAAAAAACAAATATTGGTGTTGATGCTGCCTTTTTTCAAGGTAAATTAAAAGCCACAATTGACTATTTTACAGAAAAAAGAGACAATATACTCACCACATTCAACACTATTCCATTCATTGTAGGTGCGCAACTTCCTCCTTATAATTTTGGTAAAATGAATAATAAGGGATGGGATGGAGAAATCTCTTATAATAACAAATTTAACTTGTTTAATTATTGGATAAAGGGGAATATCACTTATGCCCGTAATGAAATTATAGAAATGGATGAAATAACAAGGCTTTATCCCTATCTCATGCAAACAGGTCAGTCATACGGGCAAATGTACGGACTTAGAGATGATGGCATATATAATTCATGGGAAGAGGTAAATATTGCCAATCGCCCATTATACCAATGGCAAAATGATAAAATTCAGCCGGGTGACATTAAATATTATGATATAAACGGCGATGGAATAATTGATGGCGACGATCGAATACCAATTGGCTATTCAAATTTTCCTGAGGTGATTTTTGGTGCTTCTTTGGGTGGAAATTTCAAAGGATTCGATTTTTCGATTTTATTCCAGGGGGCATCTAATGTAACACATCGTTACCATAGAAGAGAAATTAGAGGATTTGAGGAAGGATCAAATGCTCCGAATTACATGATTGAAAGTTGGACGCATGAACGGTATCAGAAAGGCTTACCTATTAATTTTCCCAGGTATAATTTAGGAATAACTTATGCGAATGCAAATCACCAATCATCAACATTTAACACCGTAAATGCATCGTATGTTCGATTAAAAAATATCGAATTTGGTTATACCCTATCCGGAGATATTTTAAAAAATACAGGTTTGAATTCTGTTCGAATTTATATTAATGGAGATAATCTTTATACATGGGATTCATTGTTACCGGGGACAGATCCTGAATCAACCGGTGCCGGTTTGGATGAAAATAACAGACCCTATCCTGTTACAAGAAGGTTGAATTTTGGTTTAAACATTAAATTTTAAAACTACTAAAAATGAAAAAAATATTTTTATTATTAATTGGTTTTGCAATATTATGCGGAACGCTATCCTCTTGTGAGGAAATGTTCGGCGATTATCTTGATAAAGCACCCGGAATAGATGTAACAATAGATACCATTTTCAGTTCGCCTACGCAGGTTGAAACTGCTATCGTTCATTTATATAATTATGATGCAGGAGGATTTTCCATATTTCCGATAGCCGGCGGTGCCATGCAGTGGGAATATAATACATGTTACACTGATGAAGGTCAGTCGGGACAGACCTGGACTTTTTCTAACACTTATAATTCGGGCGCGCTGACTGCGGCTGGTATGTTTCCCATTGATAGGGCTTTTAATTCCCGCTGGGTAGGAATCCGTCATGCCAATATTCTTCTTCAGCGAGTTGATGATGTTCCGGGGATGACTAAACAACAAATTGATGAGGCAAAAGGGCAGGCAAGATTTATACGTGCATTACGCTACTTTGAAATGTTTAAGCGTTATGGTGCTGTCCCCATCGTTGATAAACCTTTTGAATTGAGCGATGATTTTTTTGTTGGAAGAAGCACATTACAGGATGTAATCAATTTTATTGTGGAGGATTGTGATGCGGCAGCTTCTCTGTTACCCGATAAACAACCCGTAAACATGTACGGACGTGCATCAAAAGGGGCGGCATTAATGTTAAAAGCCAGAACATTACTATATGCAGCCAGTCCTTTATTCAATACCGGAACTCCTTATATGGACATGGATAATAAAGAACATAATAGTTTTATTTGTTTAGGAAATTATGATGTGAACAGATGGCAGGTTGCAGCCGATGCAGCTAAGGCATGTATTGATTGGGCATTATCGAACGGATATCATTTGATCACAGATAAAGGAGTGGATGAGAACTACAGATATATGCATGAGAATGATGGCAACGCAGAGATTATTTTAGCATCCCGGATCTACGGAAGTGGTCCTGCCTGGACTTGGCCGTGGATCGGTTTTATCATATGGTCTCACGCACATGGCTCCAGCATGACTTACAATTTTTTGCAGTTATATGAAAAGCAAGACGGGACAAAACAAGACTGGGATCCTGAAGGAGGTGATGATTTAATTAAAAAATTATCAGAACTTGACAGACGATTTCATCAGTCTACAGCACCGGTAGGATCTTATTGGAATGATGATATTCCATTGGTAAATTCATTCGTCGGAGGGGATCTTTACAATGGCTGTTTCGGGGGAACATGGATTACAAAATTTTGTCCACGAGCTATGAGAAAAAGTGGAGGTAGTTATGTGCCAAATGATGTTATTTTCAGGCTTGCGGAAGCATATCTCAATTATGCGGAAGCGCTGAATGAAGCAAAGGGACCGGTAAAAGAGGCACACGATGCTGTGAATAAGATTAGAGCACGATCCGGGCAACCTGATTTACCATCTAACCTTACTCAGGGAGAGTTCAGGGAACGCGTTAGAAATGAACGAGCTATTGAACTATTCGGGGAATTCCATCGTCAGTGGGATCTTAATCGCTGGCTTATTGCTGAAGAAGTTTTAAATAAAGAATTTAAAGGATTCAGAGCATATGGAAATCCAGAACCACCCAATTTCAGGTATGAAGTTTATAATATAGGAACCAGAGTATTCCCTCGTAGACAATACCTGT
Organism: uncultured Dysgonomonadaceae bacterium; assembly: GCA_964444915.1. Taxonomy (GTDB): domain Bacteria; phylum Bacteroidota; class Bacteroidia; order Bacteroidales; family Dysgonomonadaceae; genus Anaerorudis. The sequence continues at coordinate 9,122 of CAYUIY010000006.1, read as the reverse complement.
TGCCTTTTCTTCGCGACGAAGTCCTGAAAAAAGACTACCTTATTCAAAATCCGGGATGGGATTGAGAATTATTTAATCAATAATGAGTTAAGAAATGCACTTATTTATAATTTTAATTTAATAGAATATGACTTTAAAATATATTATTCAGAGACTGAACATATTTTCTGTTACGGTTATTATTTTTACTGTTCTTTCCGTTGAACCTGCATTTACACAAGCAGAGGATACAAGTAAATATGAGCAGGAAAAAGAAAATATTGCAATAGCATATGGGACACAACCTGACTGGATGGTGACAGGTGCAATTTCAAAGATTTCGGGTAGTGACCTCAGTTCATCCTTTGTGACTAATTTTGCAGGTACTTTACCGGGAAGATTACCGGGATTGACGGTAATACAGGGTAATAATGAGCCCGGTTACGAAACTTTCAATCTGGTTAGTCGGGGAATTAATACGTTTGGAGTAGGTGTAACAGATATGTTGATAATGGTGGATGGATTTATTGATGTTAATTTTCATAGCCTGACACCTGAAGAAATTGAATCCGTTGTACTGCTTAAAGATGCTGCAGCTACAGCCATGTATGGAAGCCGAGCCGCAAATGGAGTATTGTTGATTACGACAAAAAGAGGAAAAGAAGGTCCTTTAACCGTAAATTTCAGCATGCAACATGGTTTGCAAAGCCCCACTAATCTTCCAAAGTTTTTAGGAGCATATGATTACGCGAGACTCTATAATGAAGCAAGGGTTAATAGTGGGATGATAGGGCTCTATACAGAGGCTGATTTAAATTCGTATCAAAAAGGAGATGACCCTTACTTGCATCCTGATGTAGACTGGTATAATGAGGTACTGAGAAATTCATCTCCGATGTCAAATTATAATCTCAATTTTTCAGGTTCACTTTCAGGTGTCCGGTATTTTGCATCATTAAATCATTTGAAAAATGATCTTTTGTATAAAAAAACCGGAGATATGTCTGAATTCAGTGTCAACTCGAATTATACACGGACCAATTTCCGATCAAATGTTGATATTGATTTAGGGCAGAGGTTTACTGCTAAAATTTCATTGGGCGGATGCATTGAAGATAAAGAAAATCCTGTTGATTACAACACAAATAGTATGTTTTCACTTTTGGCCAACATCCCACCTAATGCATTCCCCGTTTATAATCCAAATGGAACGTGGGGACGCAATGAGTTATATTCAAATCCATTGGGCGACATGATGGAATTAGGTTTCTTTTCTTCGAATTCGAGAACTATGCAAGTTGGTTTTTCCCTTAATTATCAGCTTGATATGATTACACAGGGTTTAAGTGTCGCTGGGTTGGTTTCAATGAATAATTGGTTTAGGGGCTATTCGAGTAAGTCAAGAACTTATCGAAGTTTTGGCATTAAAAAAATTGGTGACGAGATCGTATATATACCTTTCGGCATAAATACATCTTTAACAGGATCCGAAGGAAATTCATCACAGTATAGAAATAATACCTATCAAATCTGGTTAAATTACGCCCGCAATTTCGGAATCCATGATGTAAACGGAATATTTCTGGTAAATGCGGATGAAGAGGTTTATGGCGGTGATGAATTTCCTTACAGACATCTTAATCTTAGTGGACGTGCAACTTATGCTAACAGACAGACATACATTGGTGAATTTAGTTTCAGTTATATGGGTTCCGAAAATTTCCCGAAAGATGGACGATTCGGCTTTTTCCCTGCCGTTTCTTTAGGTTGGATAGTTTCAAATGAGCCATTTTTAAAAGAGAACGATTTTCTAACTTTTTTAAAACTCAAAGGATCATACGGAATGGTTGGGAATGATAAAATTGGGGGTATCCGCTTCATGTTTCAACAATATTATCCATTTACTTCAAATTATTATTTTGGTACTGAGAATTCACCTGCATCCGGAATCGTTCAGGGATCCCCGGCCAATACGTCGGTAACGTGGGAAAAGGAAAGAACATTTAATATTGGATTCGAGGCAACTATCCGTGACAAGCTAGATGTCTCACTTGATATTTTCAACCGCGACAGAAATGATATTCTTGTTATTCCCAATAGAACCTTACCGGATTTCATGGGATTTTCTAAACCATATATTAACGACGGAAAAACTAATAACAAGGGCTTTGAAGCAACAATGCGTTATTCGAATATTTGGAATGATCTGAAATTTTTTATTGAAAGTAATATATGGTATCACCAAAACAAACTTGTTTTTAGTTCAGAAAATCTTCAGTTACATGATTATTTGTATAGGGACGGACATTCTATTAATCAGCCTTTTGGACTTGTTGCCAATGGATTCTTTAAAGATGAAAATGATATAGCAAATAGTCCTCTACAAGTATGGACAGACACTAAGCCGGGTGATGTAAAATATGTTGATCAAAACAAGGACAATATTATTGATGAAAGAGACCTGTATCCTATCGGCCATACTTCGGTGCCTACACTTAGCGGTAATTTAAATACACGTTTCCAATATAAAGGTATTGATTTTAATCTCTTTTTCCAGGGAGTAAAAAATCGAACGGTATCTTTTAGTGGGCCTCTGTTTCATGCCTTCCAGAATGAGGGGAAGATAAGTGAAATTGCCCTTGAAAGATGGACACCTGAAACAGCAGAAACAGCCACTTATCCAAGATTAACTGCTCTGAATAATGAAAATAATTACAGGTATTCAACATTATGGCAACGGGATGGAAGTTTTATAAAATTGCGTAGTATAGAACTTGGATACACTTTCCCTTCCAAAATCATTAAGTCAATCGGATTAGATGATGCCAGAATATTCGTTAACGGAACTAATCTGTTTTCATGGGATCATATGAAGGGTTACCGGGATCCTGAAATTGAATATGGATACCCTGCGACCAGAAGTTATAGCATAGGGATTAAAATTCAATTACAACAATAATGGTATATCATTTAAATAATATAAAAGTATGAAAAAATATATATTTATAGTGAGTCTGATATTATCTTTTATCGTAACTCCGTCGTGTAGTGATTACTTGGAGCGAGATATCAGTACTGCAATAGATGAAGAATTGGTAAATACTGTCTTCTCATACTCCCGAAGCCGATTAAACGCGTTATATACAACACTTCCCAGTGGATTCTTTGAAATTGATGGTGCAATGATAGCCTCAGCATCGGATGAAGCTGAACACACTTCTCAAAATTCCATGGTCCACTTATTTAATACCGGGAGCTGGAATCCTTTCGTTAATCCCGATGATGCCTGGGTTACATACTACAAGGGAATACGAAATGTGAATTTGTTTTTAGCTAATGTGAGTGATATCAATCTTGATATGTATAGGCTTGATCCAAGGGAGTCGCAACAAATGATCTATAAACAAAGATTGGAAGAAATCGAGCAATGGAAATACCAGGCGCGTTTTTTAAGAGCTTTTTATTACTTTGAACTAATAAAACGTTATGGAGGTGTTCCTCTTATTGAGAATGCATTTGAATGGGGAGACGATATCACAAATGTAAAAAGAAATTCATTGTCAGATTGTGTTAATTATATTATTGCCGAATGTGATGCTGTTGCATCGAAGCTATATGTAGTACAACCTTCTGCTGAACTTGGCAGAGTGACCAAGGGAGCTGCATTGGCACTAAAAGCAAAAGTACTCTTGTATGCTGCTTCCGATTTGTGGAACACGCCCTCCTGGGCAGCCAATTATGCTAATCCTGAATTGATATCCTTGCCCGCGGGTGACCGGGCTGCACGTTGGAAAGCTGCAGCCGATGCAGCAAAAGATGTTATTGACCTCCCTGGGACCGGATATAAACTGGCCAATGACTACAGGAATTTGTTTCTTCGTGGAGATTCTTATCAAAATCCCGAACATATTCTTGTTCGAAGAGGAGGCACAAGTAATTCTTTCGAGGTAGCAAATTACCCGATTGGATTCGATAGAGGACAGAGCGGTACAACACCTTCTCAAAATCTTGTGGATGCTTATGAGGTAATAGAAGACGGTAGAGCTGTACCATTCGACTGGGACAATCCGAAACATGCAGAATCTCCATATTCCAATCGTGATCCACGCTTAAACATGAGTATTATCACTAATAACAGTGTTTTTAAAGGACGTAATGTTGAGATTTGGAGAGGCGGACGCGATGGGAAGCCAATTCCTCTTTCCAGCAGAACGGGTTATTATTTGAAAAAGTACGTGGATGAAAATATCGATCTTCTGACAAATACGGTGAGTGTTCACAGTTGGAGTCTGATTCGTTTGGCTGATGTGTATCTATGGTATGCTGAAGCACTGAATGAATACGACCCTTCCCATCCAGATATAAAAGGATATGTTGATCGTGTCAGGCAAAGACAAGGGGTTAATATGCCTGCTCTGCCCTCTGGATTAACTCAGGAGCAAATGCGTAGCGCGATAAGGCATGAACGTTTCGTTGAACTTGCATTTGAAGGTCATCGGTTTTGGGATGCCCGTAGGTGGATGATTGCATCTACAGTTTTTAATTCTCCTTTGTATGGGGTAGGAATCACCAAAATGCCATCGGGAATATTCGATTATTCTCCAATTAAGGTGGAAGATAGGAGTTTTGAACCGAAAATGTATTTTTACCCTATACCTCAACAGGAGTTACTCAAAATGCCTGAATGGAATCAAAATCCACTTTGGTAATGCAGGTATACTTCGAACAAAACGGAATTAATGATTTTAATTTTCTATTAATAATAATTAAACAAAGACATGAAAAAGAATCCTATCATTAGCATAAAAATATTGATCCTGTTGATTGTATTTACATATAACATGAGTTCATGTGATTACGAAGAATTCAGGTCCACAGAGTATCCGGCATCAAAACTCTATATGCCGGCAGCTGTGAGAGGTATTTTTACAATCGACAATGTTCCGCAAAGGGTGGAATGGTTACCCACACCGGGGTATGCATATGATTTTAAAATTGATAAGGAGAATAATAAATTCGTCGTTCCTTTGGGAGTATATCGTTCTGGTATTGAACGTAAGGGGAATATCGATGTGAATATTGAAGTAAAAAACGATACTGTTAATATGCTTATAGAAAGTGAAGAGATTCCTGAATCAACCACGATACTTTCTGTGGATCAATACAACCTTCCAAAATCGGTAATAGTTAAAGACGGTAGTGAACTTGGAGAATTTAATCTTGAAATTAATCTCGACTATCTATTATCTCACCCTGATGAAATATTTGCTTTGGGGGTTGGTATCTCATCCAACGAATTAGAGGTAAACACGGATATTTCAACAACTATCATTGTTATTTACACAAAATTACTTGTTCCAACGGCTGATTTTTCTTATTCAATCAATAATAAAACAGTAAATTTTACCAATGAGTCAACTTTTGGTATGAATTATTCTTGGAATTTTGGAGATGGTGACAGAAGTACCTCTAAAAACACATCTCACACATATTCATTGTCAGGGAATTATATTGTAACACTTACAACCGAAGGTGTGCTAGGTTCAGTGAATCATGCTATTGCGGAAAAGGTTGTTGTAGTACCGTAGCTAAAAGATTGTTTTTAGAAAATAAGAATTTTCTTTTAGAAACCTATAGCAGGCGGGTTAATTAGAGCTTGCAAATGCCAAATACAGTAAAATAATCATATGAAAACAAAATATTTAATTCTGCTATTATCCATTTCTGCTATTCCCCTCTTTTTTTCTTGCGAAGATGAAGAGCCTGTAATTAAAGTTACGAGCGTTACACTGAATGAAACCTCTGTTTCGATGGTCGAAAGTGGAAGTGAAACCTTGATTCCCACAATTGCTCCCGTAAATGCGACCAACAAAAAAGTCACGTGGAAGTCAAGCGATGATGCCATTGCCACTGTTGACACCTATGGCAAGGTGAATGCTCTGAAAGTCGGTAGCGCAACAATCACCGTAATTACCGATGATGGCAACAAAACAGCAAACTGTAACGTAACTGTTGAATCAAAATCCGTTGCCGTAACCGGGATCTCATTGGATAAGACTTCTTTAACGTTGGATGAAGGTGATAGCGAAACCTTAATAGTCACAGTTGTCCCCGTAAATGCAACCAATAAAAAAATCACGTGGGAATCAAGTGATAATACTGTTGTTACTATTGGAGGCGATGGTAAAGTAACTGCTCATAATGCCGGCAGTGCAACAATTACCGTAACTATCGATGATAGCAACAAAACAGCAAACTGTAACGTAACAGTTAAAGCAAAAATCACTACCGTAACCGGGGTTTCACTGGATAAAACATCTATGTCGTTAGTTGAAGGCAACAGCGGAACCCTGATTGCCATAATTGCTCCCGTAAATGCGACCAACAAAAAAGTCACGTGGAAATCAAGCGATGATACCATTGCCACTGTTGACTCTGACGGTAAAGTAACCGCTGTTAAAGCTGGCAGTGCAACAATCACCGCAACCACCGATGATGGCGGTAAAACAGCCACCTGTACGGTAAAGGTATTCGATGCTATGAGTGCTTTCACCGACAACCGTGATGGTAATGTATATAGCTTTGTAACCATAGGCGATCAGGTGTGGATGTCCGAAAACCTCAAGTATTTGCCCAGTGTGGTAGATCGCGCAACATATTCCAATACTGACCCTTACTATTATGTTTACGGTTACAATGGCACCGATGTGCCAGCAGCAAAAGCCACCGACAACTATAAAACCTACGGTGTGTTGTACAACTGGCCCGCGGCCATTGATGCTTGTCCTTCGGGTTGGCACCTACCTAGTGATGCAGAGTGGACACAATTAACCAATTATTTGGGAGGTGAAGGTGGAGCCGGAGCCAAGTTGAAAGCAACAGGAACTGTTCAAGAAGGGACAGGACTATGGAACAGCCCTAACACCGGAGCAAGTAACCAGGTCGGTTTTACAGCTCTTCCGGGTGGCAATCGTAATATAGGAGGGGCATTCTTTGACCTTGGCAACGCAGGTTACTGGTGGACTGCTACCGAGATCAGCACCACTGAAGCCTGGCGCCGGGCCGTCTATCGGGACCAATGGTATGTAAACAGGAACAATATTCCCAAAGAGATCGGCTTATCAGTTCGTTGTGTGAGAGACTAATTAACATATTTGTTTCATTTAATTATTTAAAAACTGACAAAAGATGAGAACCATTAAAAAGATTCTAATTGGATGCCTTATTTGTACTTGTTATTGCTTTGTATCTTCATGCACAAACTATACAGAGCAAATTCTCGAAAACCAAGATACTATAACGGCAGTGAAAACCCGTGCAACACAAATATTGTGGATTGCGGCAAGTAACAGCAGTGCAGCCGACAAGGCATCAGCCAACTATGTATGCGACGGAGTCAATGACAATCAGGAAATTCAAACTGCACTTAACGCCCTGTCACCAGGTGGAATTGTCCACTTGTACAATGGTACATATAACTGTACCGGGATCATCAAACCCAAGGCAAGTACAACTCTTGAGGGAGGAGGTGAATCGGAGACATTCTTGAAGTTCACAAATGATGGACGTATCAACGTCGATAATGAGTATGTAACTTTGGACGGTTTCAATATCCAAGGGAGCGGTTATAGTGAAGGCGTTAAATGGCTAGGCGTATTAACCGTGCGTGCGAGTCATTCGAAAATTCACAATATTACAGGAACGGCAGACGCAAGCATTCAAGCAGTCTTTATTCTTCTTCACGATCCGACAGTATACGCTCCTATACTTCAGGATATAGAGTTTACGAACTGTAAAGCTTTGAATCCCAAAACTTATGGGTTTCTTCACAACGCGTGGGGAACAACGAATAAGGTAATTAGAAACGTTCGTTACGAGAACTGTCAGGCGATCAACTGCGGTAGGTATGGGGCATTTAACCCTTGGGTGACCGGGTTTGATTTTGCGGAGCTTAACGGCATCGAGGGGCTCCGAGTAAAAAATTGCCTTGCAGAAGGTACACTTGAGTCAGGATTCCACTTTGAGTGGGATCCGTCGAAGGTGGACTGCATCCTTGAGAACTGTGTGAGTCGGAACAACGGGCAGAAACCCTATCCGACGCAACCTTATGATCCGAACAATATGGCGACCCATTATTTTGGATGTGGATATTATGCTCCGAACGCTGACGTGAAATTCATCAACTGCGTTGCGGAGGGCAATTCAATGAATGGATTTTACACCACAAACGGAGGGAAGCTCTACAATTGCATCGAGAAAGAGACTGGTGCCGGGAGGACTAACTATTCCTACAGAAAACCAGCCGGCTATTATGCTGTCCCGTGCCGCTCAGTCAATCCTTCTTTGGTGATGGACAGCTGTGTGAGCATTGACTCATATGCTTACGGCTTCTGGATCGACCTTGCGAACAACGTGCAGATCCAGAATTTCCATCTGGTGAATCCTGCGGGAGTCAACGGGAAAGGAACGTGCCTAGGCGGCTCGAACAGTCAGTTTGACAATTCTGTAGTGAACATCTATGCATCAGGCAACCGCGTAGAGACGCTTATCTGGGCAAAAGATAACAAAAACACTGTCTTCTCAGGTCAGATAGTCTCAGATTGTGCAAAACCGTTCCTTGTCGAGGGTAGCCGTACATCCAATGTGCTCGTTAAAAATATGGAGTTTGTTTCAAACACCCTGCCTCCCGGTCCAGGCGGAGTTACTATTGCAAGCACTGTTCCAGCCGGTCAGGTAACTCTCCAGAACGTCTATGTAACGCCCCCTTCGGCTCCCACAGATAAACCTGATCTCATAATAACCGATATCTCTTGGGAACCGGCAAGCCCGGCAAGCGGAAATGCGGTAACTATGAGGGCAACAATCAAGAACCAGGGTAACGCATCTACACCTGCGGGGGTAATACATGGCGTACTCTTTACATTTGATGACGGGGCTGCCGGTCCGGGAGTTTGGTCTGATACCCATATCGGTTCACTCGCACCGGGCGAATCAGTTACGCTGACTGCCAACGGCGGTTCGACAGGAGCAACCTGGACGGCAGTAGCTGGCACACACACGGTGAAAGCTAATGTAGATGATGTTAATCGTATCGCGGAAAGCAACGAGACGAACAACATCATGAGCAAACAGATTGTCGTTAG
>CAYUIY010000005.1:0-43444 GCA_964444915.1 uncultured Dysgonomonadaceae bacterium | reverse complement strand
GAGGAAAATAATCTTTGAGTTCTATCCGTAATAGGACCAATGCTTTACTGATATAAGATTCAACAGTTTTAGGCGAAATCTGCATCTTTCCCGCAATTTGATCATAAGTCATATCCTTAAAACGACTCATTACGAAAGCCTGCCTAATATTTTCGGGCAATTTCTCCAACGCACAATTAATCAGCTCTTCCAATTCTTTCAACGTATAGATCTCTTCGGGCGAATCCGGGAAAACAAATAATTTTTTCTTATTTTCAACATAATTTTGTTGTAAAGATTGTTTACGAAGATAATCCAAACATATGTTTTTTACAATGGTTATCAAAAAATTGCGAAAAGATGAGGTAATTTCTATTTTTTTTCTGTCTTTCCATATTTTCATAAAAGCATCTTGCACAAGGTCCTCGCCTGTTTCTTTACAACCGGTAATGCTTTCAGCATACACACAAAGTGAAGGATAAAATTCGAAAAACAGCTCCTTAAAAGCTTGCTGATCATCTTTAAAAGCAACCTTATGAAAAAGATTTTTTATGTATGCATCGTTTTTCATGTATTCATGAATAGAAATTACTTAAACACAACAAAATTATGCTTTAAAATTAAGTGAAAAAAATAGGACAACAATATAAAACACTTTTTTAACATAAATATGAGTTATCAAATACTTGTCATTCTCCCTCATTTTTTTCGAACAAGATTATCTATATTGAAAATCAGATTTAACCGTAATCCAATAACACAATCGAATCAAAACAGAAATAAACAGTAAGGAATGTTTTATAAAAAATTTAACAAGACTGAAAATTTAGCACTTACATGCGATTCCGGAGAAAGTAAAAAGCATGAAAAAACATTATGAACCGCTGAAACGTTTAATTTATTCTGTGGGAACAATAAAAATATTAAGGTATGAAATATTTATTTTGCGGACGAAGTGGATTGCAATTACCTGCCATTTCACTGGGATTATGGCATAACTTTGGTTTTATGGACAATTTTGACACAGCAGAACAGATGATTCTTTATGCTTTTGAACAAGGAATCACCCATTTTGATCTGGCCAATAATTACGGCCCCCCACCGGGCTCGGCTGAAACAAATTTCGGAAAGATACTGAAAAAGAACCTTGTCTCGCATCGCGACGAAATGATCATTTCGTCCAAGGCCGGACATCGGATGTGGCCGGGACCCTATGGCGACGGGTCATCTCGAAAAAACCTCATGGCTAGTATCGACCAAAGCCTAAAACGAACAGGATTGGAATATTTCGATATTTTTTACTCACACCGTTACGATCGCTATACCCCCATTGAAGAAACCATGCGGGCTCTGGTAGATATCGTCCATCAAGGCAAAGCGCTCTATGTGGGGATCTCAAAGTATCCACCGCAACAGGCCTTCGAAGCCATGACATACTTGAAAGAACACAATGTTCCCTGCCTTATTTTTCAGGATAGATACAACATGTTTCAGCGTGAGCCGGAAAAAGAAATACTGAGTATTGCGAACAAATTTGGAGCGGGATTCATTGCTTTCTCACCATTGGCACAAGGCATACTGACCGATAAATATTTGAACGGCATTCCCGAACATTCCCGCGCAGCAGACCCAACCGGCTTTTTACGCAAAGAACAGGTTACCGACGAACTAATCGGAAAAGTGAAAAAACTGAACGAAATAGCCAACCAACGTGGACAAACAATGGCAGAAATGGCACTGGCATGGGCGTTGCACGACGACCGGGTAACATCGGTAATTATAGGCGCACGAAATGTGAATCAAATAAAGGATAATTTGAAAGCATTGGACAATTTATCTTTCACGCAAGCAGAATTAAACCGCATAAACGGCATCTTAAATTGAAAAAAATCGAGCATTTTTTTTGAAAAATCAATAAACATGCTTACATTTGCACTCGCAAAATTGAAGGAAAGGTATACGAAAAATAACTCAATACCAAGTCCATCAGAATAAAAAAGACAAAACACCTTGCATAAATAAGAAATCGAGGGAGGTTTCAAAACAAGACTTTTGCGGAAATAGCTCAGTTGGTAGAGCATAACCTTGCCAAGGTTAGGGTCGCGGGTTCGAGTCCCGTTTTCCGCTCATAGCACAACCTAAATAAAACAGAGAAAGAAATTTGTTCCTTCTCTGTTTTTTTATTAAGCCTGTCTGAAAGCATATAAAAAATCCTGTCAATCCATAAAGATCAACAGGATATAAACAAACAAAATATATTTATATAAAATATTATTTTGCTTTTCCTTGATTAGCAACCGCTTCCATCAGCTTCTTAATAACTTCGGGATCGCCAAGAAAATAATCCTTTACGACGTTCAGTTCGTCATCAAATTCAAACACATAAGGAATTCCCGTCGGCAAGTTCAATTGCGGAATATCTTCATCCGAAATATTTTTTAGATGCTTCACAATACCACGTAGACTGTTTCCATGAGCAGCCACAATAATCTCATTATAATCGCGCAGACTGGGCAAAATCACCTCGTTCCAATAAGGAAGAATGCGGTTTACCGTATCCTTCAGTGATTCGGTCAAGGGAAGATCTTTTTCGTCCACCCTTTTGTAACGTCTATCCATAAAAGGTGAACGGGGATCGTTCTTCGACAACGGTGGGGGAGCAACATCGTAACTCCTGCGCCAGATATGCACCTGTTCCTCGCCATACTTTGCAGCCATCTCTGCTTTGTTCAATCCTTGCAATGCCCCATAATGTTTCTCGTTCAAGCGCCAAGTCTTATCAACCGGAATCCAATCTAAATCCATAACATCAAGGATGATATTCAACGTTTTGATGGCTCTTTTCAGATACGAAGTGTACGCTTTTTCAAAAAAATAGCCCTCTTCACGCAACAGTTTGCCCGCATCGTGTGCTTCTTGCATCCCTTTCTCAGAAAGGTCTACGTCAGTCCAACCCGTAAAACGGTTTTCTTTATTCCACACACTTTCGCCGTGACGAACTAAAACAACTTTCTTCATATTTTGTAAATTTTTATATTGATGATTATTTTTGCAATTCCCCAGACAAAAATATGAAAAAAAACCGAAACAGCCTCATACTTATCAGGTAAAATATCACGGCTTTTTTGCAATGCCATAAAATAATTCTAAATTTGAACTTGTAAACACCGGCATCGATGATAAATAAGGAAGAATTATTGCATTACATCTGGAAATTCAGGCTGTATTCCCACGAAGATTTACTCACTACCGAAGGTGAACCGGTGGAAGTAATTGATCCGGGAATCTCGAATAGCAATGCCGGACCGGATTTTTTCAATGCAAAGATCAAAATCGGCAACAAATTATGGGCAGGAAACATTGAAATTCATCGCACGTCAGGTGAATGGAAAAAACACCGGCATCATACCGATAAAGCCTATAATTCTGTTATCCTACATATAGTGGAAAATGTTAACGAAGAAATTTATAATGAAAAAGGCCAAAAAATTCCTCAACTATGCATCTCTGTCTCAGAAAAGCTGCGTGACAATGCCGAATTTCTTCTTTTCAGTAATGTAAACGTACCCTGCCTCTCATCGTTGCCCACTATTTCGAATGGACAGATGCAATCGTGGTTGGACGCCTTGGCTATAGAACGATTGGAACGAAAAACCAACGATATCTTCCAACATTTGGACCGATTCAACAATTCATGGGACGAAACATTTTATGTGTTGTTGTCTCGAAATTTTGGTTTTGGGCTTAATTCAGATGAATTTGAACGATTGGCTCTCAGCCTTCCCTATAATTATATTCTCAAACATGCCGACAACCTATTTCAGGTAGAAGCACTATTCTTTGGTCAGGCCGGCATGTTGGAGGACGAAACCATTACTGACGACTATTATATTTTTTTACGAAAAGAATACGACTTTTTGAGAAAGAAGTTCACCTTGAAAAGTCTCAACAATGTATTATTCAAATCGTTGCGCGTTCGTCCACATGGATTTCCGCAACTGCGTATTGCCGAATTGGCAGCAGTGGTACAACATTCGGGAAGATTATTTTCAACCGTTCTTGAAACAGACGATTACGAACAAATTCGTTTGCTCTTTCGTGTGAATACGTCAGAATATTGGCAAACGCATTACACATTCGGCAAAAAATCGAGAAAAACTCCCAAATATCTCGGAAATAATTCGCTGGACATTATCCTCATCAATACTGTTGTCCCGATTCTTTTTGCTTACGGAAAAAAGAACAATATGGAAAAATATTGCGATCGATCTATCCGCATTCTAGAATCGGTAAAACCCGAACAAAATAGAATTGTGCAAGATTTTAAATCTGCGGGAATAATTCCTCAAAATGCATTTGATACTCAAGCACTCATCCAACTACGCAAAGTGTATTGCGATCAGCGAAAATGCCTGTTTTGCCGAATTGGACATGCCATTCTATCGCATTAAAAGCGTTTTTTACTATTTTTCAGATTTCAGTTTCTTAAAACTCTCATAAACATTGTATTTTTGTGGCAATTAATAAACATTTTCGGCAACCGATAAAAATGCAACACAAACTTTTATCTTTTCTGTGCGCTTTCTTTTTGATCGCTTTAACGCTCGTTATTCTTCACTCGTGTGCTAATATAGCTTCACCGAGTGGGGGCGATTACGATATTACCCCGCCGGTAGTAAAAAAAGTCACCCCGGCTTTTAATGCGTTGAACGTGAAAACGAAAACCATCGTGATTGAATTTGACGAAAACATCAAAATCGAAAAACCGATGGAGAAGGTGATCATTACTCCTCCTCAAAAAAATTTCCCAATCATTCAGGCCATCGGAAGAAAAGCTATTGTGAAATTGGAAGACGAATTGCTGCCTAATACGACTTACACCATCGATTTTACCGATGCCATTGTGGACAACAACGAAGGGAACCCGCTGGAGAATTTTTCCATCTCCTTCTCTACCGGCGACAATCTCGATACGTTAGCTGTTTCCGGCAAAGTGCTTGCAGCTGAAAATCTCGAACCGGAACAAGGTATTTATGTGGGTATTCATTCCAACCTCCACGACTCTGCATTCACAAAACTCCCCTTTGAACGTATTTCAAGAACCGATTCACGCGGGAACTTCACCATAAAAGGAATGGCTCCGGGAAAATACAAAATCTATGCACTGAATGATCTTAATCGCGATTACAAATACGACAATCCTCAGGAAACCATTGCTTTCCTGGATTCTGTAATCAGTCCTACAACTGTATCGGCTGTACGTCAAGACACCATTTTCAATAAAGACGACAGTACGAAAATCGACACGATAAAAACGCTTCACTATACCCGTTTTTTACCTGACGATATTTTACTTCGCTCGTTCTTAAGCGATTTTCAACGACAATATTTACAAAAACACGAACGCCCCGAACCTTATAAACTAATACTCTACTTTGCAGCACCAACCACACCTCCCACTTTCCGGCTGCTCAATCCACCGGTGGAAAACGACGACTGGTATCTTAAAGAAACCAATCAGCATAACGATACCATTGCCCTATGGATTACCGACTCGTTAATCTACAAAACCGATTCCATCAGGATGAAGATCAATTACGTACGGACCGATTCGGCGAATCGCAATTTTCTTTATACAGACACCATCCATTTTACTTACAGACCACCTAAAGAAAAAAAATCAACTTCCTCAAAAGAAAAGAAAAAAGAAGAGCAAATCATTCGATTTTTGGGTCTACAACACAATATTCAAAGTAATCACGAAATTTATCAACCCATACGACTCGAATTTGAGCAACCTATCATTAATTTCGATTCTGCATACATTCAACTATTCATCGAAAAAGACTCCGTTTTTGAGCCGGTCAATTACCGAATAACAAAAGATACCCTCAACATAAGAAAATACGAACTTCGTCCCCGATGGGAACCGGGCGGAAAATACCGATTCATGGTAGATTCTGCTGCTTTCAGAAGTTATTATGGTTTATGGAACAACAAAATAGATCAAAACTTTACCATAAAATCATTGGAACAATATGGAAACTTGTTGATTGTAATGTACGGATTACCTGAAAATAAAGACGTATACGTAGAACTTTTGGATAAATCCGATAAACCTATTCGAAAAACTCGGGTCAAAAACAATGAGGCTAAATTTCAGGATTTACACCCCGGAACATATTATGCCCGATTATTTATCGACGATAACAGGGATGGTGTGTGGACAACAGGAAACTATGAAGAGAAACGACAACCGGAAGAAGTATATTACTATCCAAGATATTACGAGATTAGAGCCTACACCGACCACGAAGAATCGTGGGACATAAACGAAGTACCAATTATCCAACAAAAACCGTTGGAAATAACAAAGAATAAACCGGAGGAAAAGAAACGAAGAAATCCCGATGCAGAGCGCACAAGTACTTCTTCGAGCAGAAGCACAAATCCCTTTCAGCAAAGTCTTTTCTAAGGAAAGGAAAAACATACAATAGAACAACTTTAAAAAATAAAATAATGAATCAAAAATTAATATTCGTTCCTGCTTTTTTGATATTTGTTTTTTTCGTGCAAAGCATTTTTGCTCAATGCGAAAAAGAGAATTTAGCCTTCCAGAGCGGGGAAAAAATCACCTACGATTTATATTTCAAGTATGGTGTCATTAATGCAAAAGCCGGCATTGGAACGTTAAACACCACCACCACCAATTTGAACGGAAAAACTGTTTATAAAACCTGCCTCCAAGCCAACTCTACAGGTATCGTTGACAAGATGTTCCCCGTTAACGATACCTTGACAGGATATGTTGATATGAAGCTGGTACCTCTTCTTTTCACAAAAGGAGCTTACGAAGGGGATGAATATACCTCCGAGAGGCAATCGTTTTCGTATGAAAACGGAAAAATTACCATTCGGACTATCCGCTATCGTAAAGGCAAACTCTCTTTTGATGAGATCTTAACAACCGACAAATGCACATATGACTATGTTTCGGTTCTTAATTATGCCCGAAATCTCGATTATTCAGAAATGCAAGCCGGTGAAAATACACATATTCAGTTTGTTTCGGGTAAAAAAATCGTCGACATGTATCTGCGTTATCTAGGAACAACAAAAGTAAAAACGAACGACGGAAAAACGTATAATGCAATTGAATTGTCATTGATGATTCTCAACAAAGCATTTGCCGACCAAAAAGAAGCAATGAAGGTCACCCTTACCGATGATCTTAACCGGATGCCCCTCATTATAGACACGGGGTTGAAAATCGGCACTATGCGATGCGTTCTCAAAGATTATTCCGGACTCAGACATCCAATAAATTAACTCTTTATTCAAGATTTTATGAAGCAGCGAATTTTTAAAATTGCCTTATTTGTCTCTGCAATTGTATTGACAAATACCCCTCCTTCTCTATCTCAAATCACGTCGAATAACGAAAGGAGTATTGTGCTTTTTGTGGAATTCGAAATGGATAAAAAGGACATGAATGCAGCACTCGATTTGCTGAAAGAAATGCAGATTCTAACGTTAGAAAATGAAGAAGGTTGTATTGCTTATGATATTCTACTAAGTGATGAGTATCCCAACAAAATTTTTCTCTACGAAAGCTATGAAAATGCGCAAGCCCAAAAGAAACACAGCAACTCACCTTATTACAAGGATATTGTTTCGGGTAAACTGTCTCGATATATCAAAGGAACCAAAATAACGAAGTTATATCCTGTTGTAAATGAGGAGCTGGAAGGATTTATAGATGAGGAACCTTAACACAACCCTATTTCGGTAAAAAAACGTTTGTAAATCTCGGCTTTTCCCAACAAAGACTTGGGATAGGCCCTTGAAGAGGAAGGCATGCGATAGAACCGATACATTTTTCCATTCAGCTTCACGTTTTCGAAACGCGCAAGAGAAGGTTTTTTGACGTTACCCGGAAGAAGCGAACATAGTGTGTGGGTTGCTTTTTCGCCGGTTGTCACCAACGTTCGACACAAAGGAATTTTATCCAGCACCGCATACAAATCAATGGGCTGAACAATTTTCAGAAAATTATCCGAGGCATTACCTTTCAATCGAACCACTTCGAAGCCTACATCATAAAGGGCAATCCCTTTTTTGCTAAGAAAAGCGGTAATGCGATCTTTATCGAACGCCTCCTTGTGAATCGTCAGGAAATGATCTTTATCGTCGAAAAATACCAATCCGAATATCCTCCACATATCGTTTTGAAAGTTGGGATAATAAAAATTCATCCCCCACTTTGCTTTCGGGGGAGGAAAGCTCCCCAACATCAAAACCTCGGCATTTTCCGGCAAAAATGGTTCAAGCGGATGAAATTCTCTGTGAAAATCGGTCATAAAATATCCTTATCCTGTTGTGCCGGATAAAACATGTTTCTGAAAAGGAAAAATATCCGGCCGTTTCTTGACAAAGATAGGTATTAATGTAACTGATTTTTACCCAAAATCCATAAAAAAACATATCTTTGCACAACTTTAACAATCATCTTATGGTTGAATCTTCACTATATCAACGAAATATTCCCGAACCTGCCCTTCGCAGACTACCGTGGTATCTTGCATACATCAAGCTCATGAAAAAACAGGGAGAATCGTACGTGTCTTCTACTCAAATAGCAAAAAAAATCAATGTATCTCCCACACAAATAGCAAAAGACCTTTCTTATGTAAATATCTCGGGCAAAACGCGTGTAGGATACGAAATAGATCAACTTATTGACGTGCTGGAAGAATTTCTTGGGTTCAGATCCGTCCACAAAGCCGTTTTATTTGGAGTAGGGAGCCTGGGTGGAGCTTTACTGGCCGATTCGGGATTGGAACAATATGGATTGAAAATCATGGCAGGTTTCGACATCAGAGACGAGATCGTGAACACGAAAATCAATAATATTCCTGTCTATCATGCCGATGAATTTATAGAGAGAAACCAAAAAACCATAAAAGCAGAAATCGGCGTGCTCACCGTACCAGCAGATATTGCGCAACAAACGGCCGATTACCTGATACAAGGAGGCATCCACGGAATATGGAATTTTACGCCCTTCCGTATCCGTGTTCCCGAAGGCATTGTTCTCCAAAATACCTCCATATATGCACATTTGGCCGTCATGTTCAATCGTTTAAAGCAGTTGCCAAAATAAATTCAAGCAATATGAAAATTTTTGCTATCGGACTGAACTACGCTTCTCATAAAGAAGAAATGAAATCTGTTTTCGTAAGCGAAGAACCGGTCATTTTCATGAAACCCGACACCGCTTTACTGAAAAACGGACAACCTTTTTTCTTACCCGATTTTTCAAACGAAATTCATTATGAAACCGAAATCGTGATAAAAATCAACCGTCTGGGGAAAAACATCGCAGAACGATTTGCACATCGTTATTATCAAGAAATTACGGTAGGTATCGATTTCACAGCCCGCGACCTTCAACGTCGGCTAAAACAACAAGGCATGCCGTGGGAAATAGCTAAAAGTTTCGATAACTCTGCTCCTGTAGGCAGCTTCGTATCGAAAGATAAATTCCCTGATATGCAAAACATCGATTTCCATCTCGATATCAACGGAAAAACGGTACAGAAAGGAAATACAGCCGCAATGATCTTCTCTGTGGACAAAATCATTGCGTATATCAGCAAGTTTTTTACATTGAAGATAGGCGATCTCATCTTTACGGGTACACCTGCCGGAATAGGACCGGTTGCCATAAATGATCACCTCGAGGGATATATCGGAGACGAAAAATTACTCGATTTCAGAATTAAATAAGCCATTGCTTACCCTGAATTTCCCACAAAAAAAGGGAATTAATTTTGCATCTCCAACTGAAACATCGTTAAAATCAAAAAAACTTATTACATTAAACACAATGGATCTACGAATCGGTTTTGGATACGATATGCACCGTCTGCAAAAAGGCAGAGAACTTTGGCTCGGAGGAATAAAAATAGACCACGAAATGGGCTTGATGGGACATTCCGATGCCGACGTACTTATTCATGCCATTTGCGATGCTTTGCTTGGAGCGGCCAACTTGCGCGATATCGGATTTCATTTCCCGAACACCTCTGCAAAATATGAGCATATCGACAGCAAAATTCTGTTGAAAGAAACTTATCGGCTTATTCAAGAAAAAGGTTATCGCATTGGCAATATCGATGCCACTGTATGTGCCGAACAACCCAAACTAAATCCCTATATCCCTGAGATGCAGCAGACACTGGCAACAGTCTTACAAACCGATGAAGAGAATATCTCTATCAAAGCTACCACATCAGAAAAAATGGGTTTTGTGGGCAGGAAAGAGGGAATTGCAGCCTATGCGGTGGCTTTAATTCGAAAAATGTAATTAAAAATTATTGCAAATGTTTGCATTTTTTCAACGAAAACGTACAGCAAAAGGCTTCGGAGTACATTCTCCCTTTGCCTTTTACTTCATCACTAAAGTCATCAACGAAAAGCTACCCTACAATGCCTATTTCGATATTCAAAATCACCTATCGAACCACAACATTCACCCGAAAAAAATTTCCGAAACCCACTATCTGTCGTTTCGCCTGGTAAACTTTTTTCATCCGAAACATATCCTGGAGATAGGTTCCGGAAAAGGAATCAACACGCTTTTTCTTACTGCCCCTTCCAATGAAATCACTTGCACGAGTGTAGAGAACAGTCCCCAAAAAATTGCGGTGGCACAAAAATTGCTATCACATAAAAAAGATCAAACAGTGATAAAAAATACACTGCCAACCGGAATTTTTGACGCTATTTTCTACAATTTAGATTATGAATTGCCAAAAAATACAAATGTAACAGAAACACTCATTGAACACAGTCACGACCGAACCTTTTGGATGATGACAAATATTGACAGAAACAGCACTACAAAAGCAATATGGGAAAAAATTAAAGCCGACGAAAGAACAAGACTTACCTTTGATAAGAAACATTTAGGTATAGTTATATTAAATTCCGACTACTACAAATTAAACTATTTGATTTGATTACTATCTTATCTTGCGCAGAAGATGAAAAAAAATATGTTATATACAAAAACCGGAGATAAAGGGAAAACATCGCTTATAGGCGGTAGACGGATACCTAAAACCCACATCCGAATAGAATCGTACGGAACAATTGACGAACTCAATAGTTTTGTAGGATGGTTGACATGTGTGGTAGAAGAAACAGTAACAAAAAACTTTCTGGTGTTCGTTCAACACAAATTGTTCAATGTAAGTTCTTATTTGGCAACGGACACAGAGAATCCATCCGTCGAAAGAACGTGTCGGATTACCGACGACGATATCACCCTTATCGAGAAAGAAATTGACCGTTTGGACATGGCGCTTCCCAAACTTAGTCGGTTTGTTCTTCCCGGCGGAAACGAAGTAGCTGCAAGAGCGCATATTTGCCGCACGGTATGCCGTCGTGCCGAAAGAAAAATCTTTCGATTGAATGAGAAATATCCGGTAGATCAACGTATTCTGAGTTTTATAAACCGATTATCGGACTATTTTTTCGTGCTTTCGCGGCATGAAAATCTCAAATCGGGTAAAGAAATATATTGTGAATAATAACATACATCGAATTTTATTATATTTGCGACTATTATAAAAACGAGCTTTCATTTAAAAAACTTATAAATATGTACTGGACATTAGAATTAGCTTCAAAACTGGAGGATGCTCCATGGCCTGCCACAAAAGACGAGTTAATCGATTATGCCCAACGCTCCGGTGCCCCATTGGAGGTTATCGAAAATTTGCAGGAAATTGAGGAAGACACCGAAATCTTTGAATCTATCGAAGACATCTGGCCGGATTATCCGACTAAAGAAGATTTCTTTTTCAACGAAGATGAATATTAATTGAGCCGGAAGTGTGAAGCTAATCCTCATAAAATACCATCGAGCAGCATAGGCATAAACAACAGAAAACCCGCTGAAAAAAGCGGGTTTTTTATATTCATATGCTCTTGTTTTTCTTTATCCTTTCAACGGTGTTTAACGGAAAATATTGCATAAATTAATTGGAATTATTCTTCCTACCCCAATTTCCGAAAGAAGTAAATCCTTTTTCCACTCACTTTGCAAATTTCGGTCGGAATGAATTTTTTCATTTTCCTAACATCGGCATTCTCGGCAACAACGAATCAACATTTTCCCGGCTGTCGGAAAACCCGAAGACGACAATTAATTATTTTCTTCCTTTCTGAAAATCCGAAGACGGAAATTTTTTCTATTTCTTCCTTTCTGAAAACCGGAAACCACAAATTCAATTTATTTCAATGTTTCTGAAAACCAGAAATCGGAAATTCAATTTATTTCAAGGTTTCTGAAAATCCGACGAGAACAATTCAAACCATTTCAAGGTTTCTGAAAATCCGACAGGGAATAATTCAAGACATTTTATGGTTGCTGAAAACCGGAAACCGATAAACCCATTATTTCAAATTTCCTACTATCCATTCCACCGCCGCTGCAAGTCCATCTACATTTTTACCTCCGGCAGTAGCAAAATGAGGTTGACCCCCACCCCCACCTTGAATAAACTTAGCAGCCTGACGAACTAAATTTCCGGCATGCAACCCTTTTGCCACCAGGTCGTCGCTAAGCATAATAGTTATATTGGCTTTGTTGTTCGTTGATGTTCCGGCAACAAAAAACATTTTTTCGGGGAATTGGCCTTTCAGCTGAAAAGCAATATCCTTCACCACGTCGGGCGAAAGATCGGATGCTGTTAGTTTAAAAACAGAAATGTCGTTAATGGTTTCCTTTCCGGCAATAACAGCTTGTTTCAGTCGATCGGTTTTTTCTTTCACGAACTCCTGAATTGTTTTTTTCATCTCGTTGTTTTCATCCAATAATCGTTGCAATGCCTGGATCACATCAGGTGAATTGTTCAACATGTTTTTTACGCTTTTCAGCGTATCCTCCATGTCGTAAAGGTATTCTTCGCATTTTTTCGCAGTAACAGCTTCAATGCGTCGCACACCGGCAGCAATAGCGCTTTCACTCACAATGCGAAACGTACCAATGCGACCCGTGGAGGAAATATGTGTTCCTCCGCACAATTCGATCGATGAGCCAAAACGAACCGTACGCACTTCATCGCCATACTTTTCGCCAAAAAGAGCTATTGCCCCCGAAGCCTTTGCCTCTTCAAGGGAAACATGTCGATGCTCTTCGAGCTTGAGATCTTGCCGTATCTTTTCTGTAACCCGCCTTTCCACTTCGCGAATTTCTTCGGGAGTCATTTTCTGAAAATGAGAGAAATCGAACCGCAACGCATCGGGCGAAACATACGAGCCTTTTTGCTCGACATGCTTACCCAGTACTTCGCGAAGCGCTTCATGGAGAAGGTGTGTGGCCGTATGGTTGCACTCTGTTGCCGTACGTTTTTCGATATCAACCTCGAGACGAAAGATGCCGGTGGGATCGGCAGGCATTTCATTACACAGATGCACGGCCAAATTGGTTTCTCTTTTCGTATCGAAAATCCGAAATATTTTTCCGTTTTCATCAATAAAAACACCGCTATCCCCCACTTGTCCACCCATTTCGGCATAAAATGGCGACTTTTCGAAAACAATCTGATAAAACTGCCGATTTTTTTGTTTAACCCTCCGATAACGTAAGATTCGCGATTCGCTAGCCGTTTGGTCATAGCCCACAAATTCGGGTTCCCCTTCGTGAACCTGCACCCAATCGCCTGTTTCAACAGCAGCAGCATTCCGTGCACGTTCTTTCTGTTTCCGCATCTCCAAATCGAACCCGTGGGTATCCACCGTCATTCCGTGCTCGCGAAGAATCAGTTCTGTAAGATCGAGCGGAAAACCATAGGTATCGTAAAGCTGAAAAGCTATTGCTCCTTCGAGTTGGGTTTTACCGGCTGCTTTGTGTTCTGCTATTTGTTTATCCAGCAAACGAATACCGGTTTCGAGCGTACGCAAGAAAGATTCCTCCTCTTCGTTGATTACCCGCTCCACCAATGTCTGTTGAGTAATCAATTCGGGATATGCTTCGCCCATCACTTCAATAAGTGTAGGGATAAGTTTGTATATAAAAGGCTCTTTCATTCCCAAAAAGGTATAACCATACCGAACAGCGCGACGCAAAATACGGCGAATTACATAACCCGCACCGGTATTGGAAGGTAATTGCCCATCGGTAATGGAGAAAGCAATGGCACGAACGTGGTCGGCTACGACACGCATGGCAACATCTTTCCCGGGATCTTCTCCATAGCGCGCCCCGCTCAACTCTCCTATCTTTTGAATAAGCGGTTGAAAAATATCGGTATCGTAATTCGAAGTCTTTCCCTGGACGGTCATACACAGCCTTTCGAAACCCATACCCGTATCAATCACTTTTGCCGGCAGCTCTACGAGCGAACCATCGGCTTTACGGTTGTACTGCATGAATACAAGGTTCCAAATTTCGATCACTTGCGGATGATTTTTGTTTACCAGTGACAAACCATCTACTTTCTCGCGTTCCTCCTGAGAACGAATATCGATATGAATTTCCGAACAAGGCCCACACGGACCGGTATCGCCCATTTCCCAAAAATTATCCTCCTTGCTCCCATCGATTATGCGTTTGGCGGGCAAATAACGCAACCAATATTCGGCAGCTTCGGCATCACGCTGCAAACCCTCTTCGGCACTTCCTTCAAAAACAGTTACATAAAAACGATCTTTATCGAGTTTCAAAACTTCTGTAAGATATTCCCATGCAAATTCAATGGCTTCTTTTTTAAAATAATCGCCGAATGACCAATTGCCCAGCATTTCAAACATGGTGTGGTGGTAAGTGTCGTGCCCTACTTCTTCCAAATCGTTGTGTTTCCCGCTTACACGAAGGCATTTCTGCACATTAGCCACACGCCGGTATTTTGCGGGCGCATTGCCCAAGATAATATCTTTAAACTGGTTCATCCCCGCATTGGTAAACATCAACGTGGGGTCGTCCTTAATTACCATCGGAGCCGATGGCACAATGTGGTGTCCTTTGGATGCAAAATAATCTTTAAAAGATTGACGTATTTCTTTTGAAGTCATCATAAAAATGAAAAATATAGTTCCTTTCTGTCTAAATTCTGTTTGCAAAATTACGGTAAAAAGTTTATTTTTGTTGCATTTTGAGTCCTTTTCTTGTCAGTAACGGCAACAAACGGAAGGTTCTAACCCCCAAAAACTAATTATTCACATGGGAAAACGACGAAAACCAATCGATTTTGATGATAAACGCCTCTACTATTCCATTAAGGAAGTGGCCGATCATTTTGCCGTGAATGTTTCTCTTTTACGTTTTTGGGAAAAAGAATTCGATAACATCAATCCCAAAAAAACAGCCGGTGGCACACGCCAATACACAAAAGAAGATATCCGACAAGTTGAAATAATATATCACTTGGTTAAGGAAAAAGGATTGACCCTGGAAGGTGCTCGTCGGGCATTGAAATCGAAAAAAAACGACGAAGAAAAACGTCTCGAATTATTGGAACGGCTACAAAACCTCAAAAAAGAGCTCCTTTCGATTGAAGAAGAATTTGATCGCCTTCATGAACAACAAAAATATTCCAAAACTCAATCAGAAAACTGAACATGAAAAAAAATCTCATTTTATTTTTACTTTCCTTCTCCCTCTCGGCATTTTCTCAAACCCCTTCCGCCGAAAAAGTTAACACCACAACAATGGTGTATCAACCGCATGCCAAGCCCAATCAAAAAAAGGTTAAAGTAGGTGCCGAACAAACCGATCGGTATTTTCCGTTACTGCAAGGAAAACGTATAGCTGTTTTATCCAATCAAACCGGCATAGTAGGCAAAGAACATCTGGTAGATCTGCTGAAGCGAAACCATTTCAATATTGTCGGCATTTTTTCTCCTGAACATGGTTTTCGTGGAACAGCCGACGCAGGTGAACATGTAGCGAATTCAATAGACGAAAAAACAGGCATTCCCATTTGGTCGCTCTACGGTGCCGAAAGTGGAAAACCTTCCGCAGAAAAAATGAATCTCTTCGACGTATTGGTTTTTGACCTACAGGATGTCGGAACGCGCTTTTATACCTACTATATCACGATGGCACGCATGATGGACGCTTGCGCGGCCTCGGGCAAAAAAATGATTGTGCTCGACCGCCCCAATCCCAATGGCTTTTATGTTGACGGTCCTCTATTGGATATGAAGTTCAAATCGGGCGTCGGATGGCTCCCGATTCCGGTGGTTCACGGTATGACGCTGGGTGAAATGGCTTTGATGATCAATGGCGAAAAATGGTTGCCCGACGGCCGTATTTGTGATATGACTGTTGTCCCATGTAAAAATTATACACATCAAACGTTATACGAATTGCCCATCGCTCCCTCACCCAACTTGCCCAACATGCACGCTATATATCTTTATCCCTCAACTTGCCTTTTTGAAGGCACGGTGATGAGTCTTGGCCGAGGGACTTCATTCCCATTCCAGGTTTATGGGCATCCAAATTATAAAGGATCTGCTTTCTGCTTCATCCCGAGAAGCGTCCCCGGTGCAAAAAATCCTCCTTTTTTAAATCAAAAATGTTGCGGCGTTGATCTTCGAAATATTCCCGATGAACAAATCCGAAAAAACGGCTTCGATCTTTCCTATGTCATCGACGCATACAATAATCTGCAAATCGGCGAATCATTTTTTACTCCCTTCTTCGAAAAATTGGTCGGCGTTGACTATGTACGCAAAGATATCATGGCAGGAAAATCGGCCGAAGAAATTAAAATGAAATGGTTTGATGATGTGCAGAAGTTTAAAGAACAGCGCAAACCCTATCTTCTTTATAAAGAATAGAGCCTCACAGCCGTCTGTAATGAACAATGCGTTTCAATGAAGCGCATTTTTTCATACCTTTGCACTTCAAACGAAAGATTTATGGAGATAGCAAGTAAATACAATCCATCCGAAGTAGAAGAAAAATGGTATCACTATTGGTTGGAAAACCGATATTTTCATTCCGAACCCGACGAACGCGAACCCTATACCATCGTCATTCCCCCTCCAAACGTGACGGGGATTCTGCACATGGGTCACATCCTGAACAATACAATTCAGGACATCTTAATCCGTAGGGCACGTATGAAAGGAAAAAATGCATGTTGGGTGCCGGGGACCGATCATGCCTCGATTGCTACCGAAGCAAAAGTAGTAGCCAAACTTGCATCGCAGGGAATCAAAAAAACAGATCTCACTCGCGAAGAATTTCTTCAACACGCATGGGAATGGACGCATGAACATGGAGGTATTATTCTTGAACAACTGAAAAAGCTGGGCGCTTCGTGCGATTGGGAAAGAACCTGCTTCACTTTGGACGAAATACGATCCAAAAGTGTCATCAGGGCTTTTTGTCATTTGTACGAAAAAGGGAAAATATACCGTGGCGTGCGGATGGTCAATTGGGACCCGCAGGCGCTTACCGCTCTGTCGGACGAAGAGGTGATTTACAAAGAACAAGAAGGCAAACTTTATTATTTGCGATACAAGATAGAAGGAGAAGATGGCTACGCCGTGGTTGCCACTACACGACCGGAAACCATTCTGGGTGATACGGCAATGTGTATTCATCCTAATGACCCCAAAAATGCCCATCTGAAAGGGAAAAAAGTGATTGTTCCACTTATCAATCGTGTCATACCTGTTATCGAAGACGAATACGTAGATATAGAATTCGGTACAGGATGTTTGAAAGTTACACCGGCACACGACGTTAACGACTATATGCTGGGAGAAAAACATCATCTCCCGATTATCGATATTTTCAATCCCGACGGTACTCTCAACGAAAATGGCGCAATGTATGCGGGGATGGATCGATTCGCCGTACGCGAAAAAATTGTAGAAGATCTTCAAAAGGCCGGATTGCTCGAAAAAATCGAACCCTATACTCATAAAGTCGGTTTTTCTGAAAGAACAAACGTACCCATTGAGCCCAAACTCTCTATGCAATGGTTTCTCGAAATGAAAGATCTTGCCAAACCTGCTCTTGAAGCCGTTGAGAACGATGTTATTAAGTTCTATCCTCCAAAATACAAGAATGTTTATCGCCACTGGATGGAAAATATTAAGGACTGGTGCATTAGTAGGCAACTCTGGTGGGGTCATCAGATACCGGCCTATTATCTGCCAAAAGGCGGATTTGTGGTGGCTGAAACCAAAGAAGAAGCTTATCAAAAAGCATTGAAAATAGTGGATTATCCCCTCACGATAGACGATTTGCAACAGGACGAAGATGTGCTCGATACCTGGTTCTCTTCCTGGTTATGGCCGATTTCGGTTTTTGACGGAATTCTTCATCCCGACAACAAGGATATCAACTATTATTATCCAACCAACGATCTAGTGACGGGTCCCGACATTATTTTCTTTTGGGTGGCCCGCATGATTATGGCCGGATACGAATTTCGAAACGAAAAATGTTTCGAAAATGTATATTTCACAGGCATCGTACGTGACAAGGCCGGGCGAAAAATGTCCAAGCAGCTGGGAAATTCTCCCGACCCTCTCGAGCTGATAAATACCTATGGCGCCGACGGCGTTCGAATGGGTATGCTGCTTACCACTCCTGCGGGCAACGATCTTCTATTCGACGAATCGCTCTGTGAGCAAGGTCGTAATTTTAACAACAAAATATGGAATGCTTTTCGTTTGGTAAAAGGATGGAAAGTAAGGGACGATATTCCTCAACCCACTACTGCGGCAATTGCTATTCGCTGGTTCGACAGCACGCTCTCCAAAGCAATTGTCGAGTTGGACGATTTGTTCTCAAAATATCGCCTTTCCGAAGCATTGATGGTGGTATACCGACTCTTTTGGGAGGAATTTTCATCGTGGTATCTGGAGATTGTCAAACCGGCATACCGACACCCTATTGACAAAAAAACCTACGATGCCACGCTGGCGTTTTTCGATGCACTCTTACGCCTTCTTCACCCCTTTATGCCTTTTATTACCGAAGAACTATGGCAGGCATTGTACAAGCGTAAGCAAGGCGACAGCATCATGATTGCTCCTCTCCCGGAAAGTCGACCTTTTGACGACGCGTTGCTGACGGATTTCGAAAAAGTGAAAGAAATTATTGCAGGAATACGCACCATCCGTTTGCAGAAAAATATCCCGAACAAAGAAAAACTTCAGCTTCAGTTCACCGGAGATTATGAAGGTACTTACGACAGCGTAATCATAAAAATAGGCAATCTCTCTTCTATCGAAAAAGTGCAAGAGAAAGAACCGGAAGCTACCGGATTCCTGGTAGGAACCACCGAGTTTTCTATCCCTTTGTCTGATAAAACGAATGTTGAAGCCGAACTGAAAAAATTGACAAAAGAGCTGAAATATCTAGAAGGATTTTTGCAATCGGTGATGAAAAAACTGAACAACGAACGGTTTTTGCAAAATGCCAAACCCGAAATCGTGGAAAACGAGCGCAAGAAAAAAGCAGACGCCGAAAGCAAAATCGCTCTACTGAAAGAAAATATTGAGGCTCTTAAAAAAACAATATTAGAAAAATAAAGTGCATTTACGCGCCATTCGCACTCCTACCGGAGAATAATTTCAAATATCCAATTCTCAGGGGCTTATGTCTTATTTTGAGACAGCCCCATGTTTTTTGAAATTAAAATTCCAAATAGGGAGCTAATCGTTCAATGTCTTCAGATGCAAACTCATTAAGCAGTGCCAACTCGTTTATCGATGATATATTTCCTTTGCGCCTGCGCAAATCGAAAATGGCTTTCACCTGTTTATAATTGAGATAAGGGTGACGAAGAAGTTCCTTGAATTCAAGCTTGTTTACGGCTATTTTGGTATATTCCCCATCAACTTCTACGTAAGGATATATTTTTACAAATAATTTATCGTCAATTCCGTATACTTCTCTCAGTTGATCTACGGAAACAAAACCTCCCAACAAATCCCGATATTTTACAATACGCGAAGCATAAGTGCTCCCTATTCCGGGAATTTTTTTCCAGTCCGTAGTATCACTTTTATTTAAAAAAATGGTTTCGCCCTCGGCGAGTTTCTTTCTCTCCGTAAAAGAACGTACCAAAGATAGATCGGTATCCGAGTACGGCGAATGTTTATCTGAATCGACATAAAATTGGCTATCCGTTTCTTTTTCATTACCTTTTAGATCAACCTCCTCCCGATCTTTAAAAGAACGCTGAAAGTGATCAAACTCTTGTACTAACGAATCGTTCTGAATGAGAACCTTTTTTCCGGCATTCCTCTTCATCAACCCATTCATCACCATAGTTAATACAATCAAAATCAATAACAAGAGGATGGCAACCCTTTCTCCTTTCTGATAATAAAAAAAGTCTTTCCAGCTCATCTTTTAAAGTGTAAATTAAAAAATCGTAATTGCTCCACAAACGCAAAGTAAAAATCTTGGAGAAGAGCCCCTCCAAGACTGAATTAAAAATGTTATTTTTGTGTTAGTATGAAAAATAAGAAACATTTAAATAGACTCGGGACAAAGATAGAAAATAAAAGTTTTCTCTTTTGTGGGTTTGTGATAAATTGTAACTTTGACAATAGATTTTCCCGAAAATAAGGCTATCATGATTTTAAATTACATTTGGATTGCTTTTTTTATCATTGCTTTTGCCGTAGCCTTAGTGAAACTTATTTTCTTTGGCGACGTAAATGTCTTTACCGAAATCATGAATGCGAGTTACGATTCGGCAAAAACCGGATTCGAAATTTCGCTAGGTCTTACAGGAGTGCTCTCACTCTGGCTAGGGGTGATGAAAATTGGTGAACGAGGCGGCATGATAGAGCTTTTTTCTCGGGCAGCAGCTCCTTTGTTTTCAAAACTTTTCCCCCATATCCCTAAAGATCACCCGGCCTTTGGCTCCATCTTGATGAACGTGTCGGCAAACATGCTAGGTCTCGATAATGCGGCTACTCCGTTTGGACTAAAAGCAATGAAAGAATTGCAAGAAATTAATCCGAAAAAAGATCAAGCATCCGATCCCATGATTATGTTCTTGGTAATGAATGCTTCAGGACTCACCCTCATTCCTGTCACTATCATGGTATACCGTGCACAGTTGGGTGCCGCCAATCCTGCTGATGTATTCATCCCGATTATGATAACAACCTTTGCGGCCACACTTGTAGCTGTAATAACCGTTTGTCTTAAGCAAGGAATCAACGTCTTTAACAGAGCCATCATAGGGTTTTTCGGAGGCATCACAGCAATAATTGCAGTAACAATTTTTGTTTTCCACTCCATGCCACAGGAAAAAATTAATATTGTTTCCGGACTTGTGGCCAATATTGTTTTGCTCACCATTATCGTTGCTTTTATTTTAAAAGCAATGAGAAAGAAAATCAATATTTTCGATGCTTTTATCGATGGTGCTAAAGAGGGATTTAAAACAGCCGTTACCATCATTCCCTATCTGATAGCTATTCTGGTGGGTGTGGGTGTTTTTCGCGCTTCGGGAGCTATGGATTTTCTGATGGAAGGACTACGAAATATGGTAGCATTTACCGGCATAGACACTCGCTGGGTTGATGGAATACCTACGGCACTGATGAAGCCTTTAAGTGGTAGTGGTGCTCGAGGAATGATGATCGATACCATGAAAACATTTGGAGCCGATTCGTTTGCCGGCCGACTTTCAGCGGTCTTTCAGGGTGCAACTGATACAACATTCTATATTGTGGCCGTTTATTACGGTGCAGTCGACATAAAAAATTCGCGTTATACGGTGCCCTATGCACTTTTAGCCGATTTAACCGGCGTTGTGGTGGCAATTTTTGTTTCTTACTTGTTCTTTTGTTAAACATAAGAACAAGAATCGCGTTTAATCATTTAATCATCTAAATAAACTCCAAAATGGCAATCACTTTTCAAGCAGAAAACATCAACTTCCCAAAAATAAAAAAACGAGCAACAACAAAATGGATAAAATCGGTAGCCAATAAATACAATAAACAAATTGGAGATATCTATTACCTGTTCTGTACCGACGAAAAAATTTTGGAAATAAACCGGCAATTCCTGAATCACGACTTTTACACCGATATCATTGCTTTCGATTATTCCGAAGAAAATAAAATATCAGGAGATATTTTCATTAGTCTAGAAACCGTTCTCTCTAATTCGCAAAAGTATCAAACTTCTTTTGATGAAGAATTACATCGTGTCATGATTCACGGCATTCTTCACCTTTGTGGATTAAATGATAAATCGGACGACGAAATAAAAGAAATGAGAAAGGCCGAAGATGAGGCATTACGTATGCTCAATTTGTAAACGTTTCTAAAGCTGCCGACAACTCTCCCTATCTAGCTTATAATCAAACAAATAAAATAAAATATATTTTATTTTTGTTATCCCGCTTTAACATAGAGTTATATGGATAACACATTCTTTTTTAGTATCTTTGCATGTTTTTAAATAGGGAAATGGATTTCAATTACGACATAATTGTTGTTGGAGCAGGACATGCCGGATGCGAAGCAGCTACCGCAGCAGCCAATTTGGGGTCAAAAACATTGCTTATCACAATGGATATGAACAATATTGCACAAATGAGCTGTAATCCGGCTGTAGGAGGCATTGCAAAAGGGCAAATCGTACGCGAAATTGATGCCTTGGGGGGACAAATGGGCATCGTGAGCGATCGCACTGCCATACAATTCCGTATGCTCAACCGATCGAAAGGACCTGCAATGTGGAGTCCCCGTGCTCAAAGCGACAGGATGAAATTCATTACTACATGGCGAGAAATTATCGAAAACACACCCAATCTCTACATGTGGCAAGACACCGTTACTGAACTCATATTCAAAAACAACACCCCTGTCGGAGTAAAAACCCGAATGGGTGTGGAATTTACGGCAAAATCTATTATACTTACCAACGGAACCTTTCTGAATGGCTTAATCCATATTGGCAAAGTGCAAATCAGTGGGGGAAGAATATCAGAACCGGCATCGTATGGAATAACGGAACAACTTCAATCGCTCGGTTTTAAAACTGACCGATTAAAAACCGGCACGCCGGTAAGAATAGACGGGCGAAGTGTTGATTTTTCTCTTATGGAAGAACAGAAAAGTGAGGACGATTTTCACAAATTTTCCTATCTCCCGGCTATCAACCGAGAATTAAAACAACGAAGCTGTTGGATTACGTATACTTCAGAATCTGTTCATGAGGCACTGCGTGAGGGATTGAAAGATTCCCCATTGTACAACGGGCAAATAAAAAGCATTGGCCCCCGTTATTGTCCCAGCATAGAAACAAAGATTGTAACATTTGCACAAAAAACAAGCCATCAGTTGTTTCTTGAACCGGAAGGAGAAAATACAAACGAATATTATTTAAATGGTTTTTCTTCATCCCTACCCTTGCAAATTCAATTGAAAGCATTGCAACGCGTACCTGCGTTTAAAAATGTTCATATTTTTCGTCCGGGATATGCCATCGAATACGATTTCTTCGATCCAACACAACTCCATCCGACACTGGAGACTAAGCGGATAAAAAATTTGTTTTTTGCCGGTCAAATCAATGGCACTACGGGATATGAAGAAGCCGCAGGACAAGGATTAATTGCAGGAATTAATGCGCATATCAACTGTCATGGTGGTAATCCCTTTGTCCTACGCAGAGATGAGGCCTACATTGGTGTTCTTATAGATGATCTGATCACAAAAGGAGTAGACGAACCCTACCGTATGTTTACATCTCGTGCAGAATACCGCATCTTGTTACGTCAAGATAATGCCGATGAAAGATTAACTCAAAAAGGACACGATATAGGCTTAGCAACAAGCGAAAGAATGCAACTTCTTACAAGCAAACAATCAGAAATAGAAAAACTTATCGATTTTGTATCTCGATTTTCCATCAAAGCCGATCGAATCAATCCATTTTTGGAATCCATAGGAACAGCACCGCTTAAAAGAAATACTAAACTTATCAATTTGCTTGTGCGTCCACATATAGAAATTGAAACCCTTGCGAACGAAATAGCGCCACTTAAAGAGGTTTTAGACTCAATAAAAGATCGCAAAGAAGAAATTATAGAAGCAGCCAACATCGCTATAAAATATGGAGGATATATCGAACGAGAACGCGTTATGGCCAATAAAATAAAACGCCTGGAAGATATTCGGATAAAAGATAAATTCAACTACAACGAAATCCAATCGCTATCAACTGAAGCAAGACAAAAACTAACTCAAATTAATCCTGAAACTATAGCCCAAGCAAGTCGAATACCGGGAGTTTCACCTAACGATATTTCGGTTCTACTTGTATTAATGGGGCGATAATTTTTATGTTCCACGTGGAACATTCAGTGAAACCATAAATAATTATTAATAGTACACACATGGATATTCAAACATTAGCAGCAGCTGTGCGCAACATTCCCGATTTCCCTGAAAAGGGGATACAGTTTAAAGATATCACTACCCTATTTCAATCGAGCGAATATTTGGGAAAATTATCAGATATCCTGTACGAACGATACAAAGATAAAGGGGTTACAAAAGTAGCCGGAATAGAATCGCGAGGATTTTTCATGGGCCCGGCTTTAGCTATTCGCCTTCACGCAGGTTTTGTTCCCATACGGAAATTTGGCAAATTGCCATCTGAAACAATCGAGGAAAAATATAACAAAGAATACGGCGAAGATACTATCGAAATACATAAAGATGCATTAAACGAAAACGATATTGTATTGCTTCATGACGATCTTCTTGCGACAGGCGGAACAATGTTAGCTGCATACAACTTAGTGAAAAAACTGGGTGTGAAAAAAATCTACATTAATTTTTTGATCGAACTCGAAAAATTAAAAGGAAGAACATTATTTAACGACGAGGTGGAAATTGATTCTATCCTAAAATTTGAAATTTAAGTAAATCATTCATCAAACTATAAAAAGGAAAATAAAGTAGCAGAAAAACAAATTAAAAAAATCATATAAAAACAGATAAAAAGAGGATTAAAGATTAATCATCGATGACAGAAGAAATACAAAATACATTAAAAATAATACCACACAGTCCGGGGTGCTATCAATTTATTGATAAAAAAGGCAAGGTGATCTATGTAGGCAAAGCTAAAGATCTAAAAAAACGTGTATCTTCCTATTTCAATAAAAATCATGAAAATCCAAAAACACGCGTCCTGGTAAAAAATATTCATCAAATCAAATACATTGTTGTCGATTCTGAAGAAGACACCTTCCTTTTAGAAAATAATCTGATTAAAGAACTAAAGCCCCGCTATAATGTGATGCTTAAGGATGACAAGACATATCCTTACATCGTGATAAAAAACGAATACTTCCCACGCATATATAAAACAAGAAAAATAGTAAAAGATGGTTCACAATATTTCGGGCCCTACTCATCTGTTCAGGCTGTTAAGTCGTTGTTAGACATATTTGAAAAAGTATACAAAATACGAACATGCAGACTGAATCTCACCCCGGATAATATTGCTTCAGGAAAATTCAACGTATGCCTAGAATATCATATTAAACGATGCAAAGGTCCATGCGAAGGATTACAATCGCTTGAAGACTATAATAAAAATGTAGAAGAAGTAACAGAAATATTAAAAGGAAACGTCTCCGCTATAGAAAAAAAAATAGAGCAAGAAATGTTACAATATGCAGAAGAATTACGATTTGAAGAAGCACAACAGTTAAAAGAAAAATATGTACTCATACGAAATTTCAGAGAAAAGTCATTAATTGTTAGCAATATCAACTATAATATCGATGTATTTGGTTATGAAGACGATGAAAACTCAGCATATATAAATTATCTTCATGTTGTAAATGGATCAGTTAATCAAGCATATACATTTGAATACAAGAAAAAAATGGAAGAAACACCCGAAGAACTATTGGGAATGGGCATCATAGAAATGAGGCAACGTTTCGGCAGCGAATCCAAAGAAATTATCGTGCCATTTATTCCGGATATTACATTACATGGCGTTGAATACACCATACCTCAACGAGGAGATAAAAAGAAATTGCTTGAATTATCTCAAAAAAATGTTAAGCAATATAAAATAGATAAATTAAAAAAGGCAGAAATGCTAAATCCGGACCAACGAGCAGCAAGAATTTTAAAAACGGTTCAGAAAGATCTTCAATTAAAAGAAATTCCGTGGCGCATTGAATGTTTTGACAATTCAAACATTCAAGGCACAAATGCGGTGGCAGCATGTGTAGTATTTAAAAAAGCCAAACCTGCTAAAAAAGACTACCGACATTTCATCATTAAAACCGTCACAGGACCGGATGACTATGCATCGATGCGTGAGATAATTTATAGACGCTATTCTCGGCTGCTTAACGAAGGCTCTCCCCTACCCCAACTTATTGTAATAGACGGAGGTAAAGGTCAATTGAATGCTGCTGTAGAATCGCTTCAGAAAATTGGGTTATACGGAAAAATTGCAGTAATAGGTATCGCAAAGCGATTAGAAGAGATTTATTTCCCAAATGATCCGGTCCCATTGTATTTGGATAAAAATTCGGAAACATTAAAACTTATCCAACAGCTACGAGATGAAGCGCATCGATTCGGAATCACATTTCATCGAAAAAAAAGAAGCAAATCGCAAATATCTTCTGAACTCGACAATATAAAGGGAATTGGGGCTCAAACAAAAAAGAAACTCCTCTCCCACTTCAAAAGTATAAAACGAATAAAAGAAGCATCGGATGAAGAAATCATTGATACGATAGGGATAGCAAAAGGAAAAATTATTATCAATCACTTTAAAAATAATAAGTAAACATGCGTATTTTAATCCAACGAGTAACGGAAGCTTCTGTTACTGTTGATGAAAAAGAAAAAAGCAGAATAGAAAAAGGATTATTAGTTTTTGTAGGTATTGAAGAAGCCGACAATGAAAAAGATATTGACTACTTATGCAGAAAAACAGTTAATCTGCGTATATTTGACGATGAAAATGGAATTATGAATAAGTCTGTGATCGATATAGATGGGGAAATACTTGTTGTATCGCAATTTACATTACATGCGAGTACAAAAAAAGGGAATCGCCCTTCGTATATTAGAGCGGCAAAACCCGATTATGCAATCCCTCTCTACGAAGAATTCTGCAAAAAACTATCACAAATGATAAATAAAGAAATAAAAACCGGAATTTTTGGTGCATACATGAAAGTATCACTTGTCAACGACGGACCGGTTACTATATGGATCGATTCAAAACAAAGAGAATAAAATAACATTTAAAATATTTGATTTTCATGCATACATTAAATAAATATCAAAAAGCATTGCAAAATCATCCGTTCAACTTGAGCGATAATCAAGTTACGGAAAATGTAAACCAAATTATTTTGGAAAATTTTGCGGAAAACAATCACATGAATACCTACAAACTTCTCTATTCATGTCTTGATTTGACCTCATTAAAAACGACAGATACACGCGAACACATATGGAAAATGACACAAAAAATAAACGATTTAGAAGGATCTAATCCTGAAATCGATAATATTGCGGCCATATGCGTATATCCCAACTTTGTCAAAACAGTAAATGAAGCACTTACAGCAAACGTGAATATTGCATGTGTAGCAGGCGGTTTTCCGTCAGCTCAAACATTTCTGGAAGTAAAAATTGCCGAAACAGCTATAGCAGTTACACAAGGAGCCGACGAAGTAGACATACCAATAAATGTTGGATTGTTTTTAAATGAAGAATACGAGGAAATGTGTGATGAACTCACCGAAATTAAATTTGCATGCCATGAAGCACGTATGAAAGTTATTTTAGAAACGGGCGCACTCAAAACGGCAAAAAACATTTATGAAGCATCTATTCTTGCACTATATTCAGGTGCTGATTTCTTAAAAACTTCTACCGGAAAAGAATACAAAGGTGCTACTCCTGAAGCAGCATATCTCATGTGTACTGCCATAAAGTCATATTACAAAAAAACGGGAGACAAGGTGGGATTTAAAGCATCAGGTGGAATTTCTACGATAGAAGATGCTGTAAAATATTATACAATTGTAAAAACAATATTAGGTAAAGATTGGTGTAACAAAGAATTGTTTAGAATAGGAACAAGCAGGTTAGCTGACATTTTATTGGAAAAAATCAACAAATAAATTTTTTGTAACCCGAATCTAGCAACAAAAACTTGCCAAAATGTCACCCATTCGCCATAAAATCAGTAAACAGCGAATTGGCACAAATTTTGACGCTTCTTGTGTGAAGCGATTAAAAAAAGTCGCTAAATAATAAATTATTAACAAACCAAACAAAAAGAAAGGAGAAAAAGCTATGTTACCCACAAGAAGAATTGAAAGTTGGTTACCAAGTATCCCGAGCATTTTCAACGACTTTTTCGGGAACGAATGGCTAGAAACCGTAAATGCAAGAGTTCCAGCCATTAACATTATTGAAAACGACAATGAATTTCTGGTTGAAGTTGCTGCACCAGGATTAACAAAAGATGATTTCAAAATCAAAATTGTTGACGATGATCAACTACAGATCTCATTTGAAAAGAAAGAAGAAAGAGAAGAAAAAGACAAGAAAGGCAATTATTTAAGACGGGAATTTTCTTACACCAATTTCTTGAGAACATTGTTGTTACCCGACAATGTAGATAAAGAAAAAATTTCAGCAAAAGCTGAAAACGGTGTTTTATACATTACCATACCAAAAACAAAAGAAAGCAAACAGGCCAAAAAAGAAAAAGAAATCGATATTAAATAATTGCTTTTCTTGAATTAACAACAATGAGGGGCGTTCATTATTCTGAACGCCCCTCATTGTTTTCAATTAATAATGTCGTTCTCTTAAATAAGATAAAAACTGTTTCACAAGCCAATTCAATTCATCACCAAAAGAAAAATCAGCAACTAATTCTTTAGCTTTTGATAAATATTCATCAATTTTGAAATACGCATAATCTATGCCTCCATTTTCCTTCGCAAAAGAAAGCAATCTATCAATGTTTTGTAAAGAATAATCTTGATTTTTAATAATTTGAAGCATTTCGTTTGAAATATTCTCCGGAGCATGATCCAAAGCATAAATTAATGGCAAAGTAATCTTACCCTCACGAATATCGCTACCAGTTGGTTTACCAACATCTACATTATAATAATCGAAAATATCATCCCTTATTTGAAAACAAATGCCTAAATACTTCCCAAATTGTTCAAATTTACCGATGGTATTCCTATCAGCTCCGGCAGTAATGGCTCCAATTTTAGTACAAGCTTGGAACAATGAAGCTGTTTTCTTATCAATCACACGAAAATATTCTGTTTCATCGATCAATAATTCGTTAGCAATAGCATATTGATTTAGTTCTCCTTCGGTTAATTGGAGACCTAATTCGGCAATAATTTCGATAATTTCGAAATCACGAGTTTTTATGCTTTCTCGTAAAGCGGATGATAAAAAGTAATCACCGACTAATACTGCACGGCGATTATCAAAAACTGCATTCACTGACGGCTGGCTACGCCTCATCATGGACTCGTCCACAACATCATCGTGAATCAAAGTGGCCATGTGTAACAACTCTACCGTTACTGCACCATGAAATGTAGCAGGAGTAATTTTTCCACACGCTTTTGCTGCAAGGAAAACTAAAATAGGGCGAATATGCTTCCCCTCGGCTCGAAATGTATAATCTACAATATTTGCAATACGAGGATTATCATTCCGGATAGAGCATTTTAAATACCAGTCAAATTGATCCAGTTCATCACGCAGAAAATCTTTTATTGCCTGATTTTGGTCCATATTTACAATCTTCGAATACAAAATTAAAAATAATTCCCTTTAAAGCAACATTTATTTGTAACTTTACATTTCATTAAAACCTGTTTATCATATGAATAATAACAAACTTTTTCTCCTCGACGCGTACGCACTTATCTATCGAGCATACTATGCATTCATAAGAAATCCACGCATCAATTCCAAAGGACAAAACACATCTGCTATTTTTGGTTTTGTGAATACATTGGAGGAAATATTAAGGAAAGAAAATCCCACACACATAGCCGTTGTTTTTGATTCACCTGAACCAAGTTTTAGACATATAAAATACGAAGAATACAAAGCTCAACGCGAAGCGACACCTGAAGATATAAAAGCATCAATCCCAATTATTAAAGAAATTCTACAAGCATACAATATTCCTATTTTGGAAATTCCAGGATACGAAGCCGACGATGTAATCGGAACCATTGCAAAAAAAATGGCAGCACAAGGTGTAGATGTATATATGATGACGCCCGACAAAGATTATGTACAACTTGTCGACAACCATATTTTTATATACAAACCCCGATATGGAAATAACGATTTTGATATTCTTGATAAGGAAAAAGTGATAGAAAAATATTCACTATCCCACCCCATGCAAATGATCGATATGCTGGCATTAATGGGTGATGCATCAGACAATATTCCCGGATGCCCAGGAATAGGCCCCAAAACGGCACAAAAACTGTTGAAAGAATTCGGATCGGTGGAAAATATTCTTAACAATACAGATAAATTAAAAGGATCGGTAAAAAATAAAATAGAAGAAAACAAGGATCAAATTCTCTTTTCAAAATTTCTAGCTACAATTAAAACCGATGTACCTATTGAAGTAAAAATAGAAGACTTTAAACGAAAAGAAATAGACGAAGAAGCTCTTAAAAGAATTTTTGAAAAGCTCGAATTCAGGACATTATTAGCGCGTGTATTTAAAAATGAAAATAAAAAACCGGTTCAAGGTATGCTTTTTGAGGAAGAAACAGCTAACTTCAAAAATAATACAATAGAACAAAACAGCACATCGAAAAAAATTATTGCGATCCATACCACACCGCATACCTACACAATGGTAAAAGAAGAAAGGGAACTTATTGAACTATGCAATGAAATTTGTTCTCAAAAATCGGTATGCTTCGATACAGAAACAACGGGCATGAATCCGCTCCTTAGTGAATTGGTAGGACTTTCATTTGCATACAAAGAAGGCGAAGCATTTTACGTTCCAATTGATAACGATAGGGGAAAAGCCCAACAGCGGGTAGAAATTTTCAGACCATTTTTTGAAAATGAAAAAATAGAAAAAGTAGGTCAGAATATAAAATATGATATACTTGAATTACGTAATTACGATATTCGAGTTAGGGGTAAGCTTTTTGATACCATGATTGCGCATTATCTTATTAATCCGGAAATACCTCACAGCATGGATCACATGGCTAAAATGTACCTCAATTATACAACAATACATATTGACGAACTGATTGGCCCTAGAGGAAAAAATCAAAAGAACATGCGCGATATAAATCCGGAAATTGTCTGTAAATACTCAGCTGAAGATGCCGATATTACCTTAAAACTTAAAAATATTCTCGAAAAAGAACTTCAGGAGAACAATCTTGAGAAACTTTTTAATGAAATTGAATCTCCTCTTATCTATGTACTTGCAGATATGGAATGGACGGGTGTCAGACTCGATTTGGAAGCATTGGAACAACTAGCAGAAGAGTACAGAAAAGAAATGAATCAAATCGAAAAAGAAATTATTGAGATGGCCGGAGTGGAGTTCAATATCAACTCTCCCAAACAAATAGGAGAAGTACTTTTCGATAAAATGAAAATTATCGACAACCCCAAAAAAACAAGAACGGGCCAATATAGCACTAGCGAAGAAGAATTGGAAAAACTTCGATCAAAACACCCAATTATCGAAAAAATACTGGAGCAACGCAGTCTTAAAAAACTACTAAGCACTTATATTGAAGCATTTCCGCAACTAATTAATCCAAAAACAGGAAAAATTCATACATCGTTCAATCAAACCGCTACGGCAACCGGCCGATTAAGCTCAAGTAATCCCAACCTTCAAAATATTCCTATTCGTGACGAACGTGGTAAAGAGATTCGCAAAGTATTTATTCCTGACGAAGGTTGCACATTTCTTTCTGCAGATTATTCACAGATAGAACTACGCATTATGGCACACCTGAGCAAAGATAAAAATATGATAGAAGCATTTAATAAAGGACAAGATATTCATGCCGCAACTGCATCAAAAATATTTAAAATACCTATTGAAGAAATTACACCTGATATGCGACGCAAAGCAAAAACGGCTAATTTCGGAATAATTTATGGTATAACTCCGTATGGGCTATCACAACGACTAGGTATTTCGCGAAGTGAAGCTAAAAAATTGATTGAAGAATACTTTACTACGTTTCCTGATGTAAAACGATATATGGATGAAAGTATATTAAAAGCCCGAGAACAAGGTTATGTAGAAACCATTTTTGGAAGAAAACGCTTTTTACCGGATATTAATTCTCAAAACGCTGTTGTGCGCGGATATGCGGAGCGAAACGCCATTAATACCCCCATTCAAGGAAGTGCGGCCGATATTATCAAAGTAGCCATGAACAGAATTTATAAACGCCTTTGTGAAGGAGGGTATCAATCAAAAATGATACTTCAGGTTCACGATGAGCTGGATTTCAATGTCCATATGAACGAATTAGATGAAGTAAAAAAAATAGTTGTTTCCGAAATGGAAAATGCTTATCCACTGATTGTTCCACTTAAAACCGATTGCAATCATGGAGCAAATTGGTTAGAAGCTCATTAATAACTAAATCCTAATCAAAATGGGATTAGAAAATAATTTACAAAAAAACAAAGTCATTCAAAAAAATTCACGAGAACTTTTATGCTCGACTTTTTGTTAAATTGGGGTTATATTGGATTATTTTTGGCTTCATTTTTAGCAGCTACAGTGTTGCCTTTTAGTTCAGAAATAGTATTCGCAGGACTAATTGCTGCAGGATTAGATATATGGATATGCATTATAGTGGCAACCATAGGTAATTCGCTGGGAGGAATGACGGCATACTGGGTAGGATCACTTGGAAAAATAGAATGGATTGAAAAATATTTTGGTATAGAAAAAGAAAAAATCGATAAAACACAACAATGGCTACAAGGAAAAGGCTCTATGATGGGTTTTTTTGCTTTTGTCCCTGTTATAGGAGATGCTATAGTGGTTGCATTGGGTTTTATGCGAGCTAATTTTTGGAAAGTTATTATATTTATGACTATCGGTAAATTTTTACGATACGTTGCAGTTGGTTTTGGAACAGAACAAATTTTATTGCATTTTTAAAAAAAATTATGTCAACTATTTTATTTCATGAAATTGCATATGGTCCCGTTCATAGCAGAAGATTGGGTATATCGCTAGGAATAAACCTCCTACCGAACGACGGTAAATTGTGTTCGTTCGATTGTATTTATTGTGAATGCGGATTCAATAAAGATTTTCGCACAAATACACGTTTGCCTGAAAAAGAACATGTAAAAGCCGCACTTGAAGAAAAATTACAATCGTTACGGAAAGAAAATATACAACTTGATGTCATTACTTTTGCGGGAAATGGTGAACCAACCATGCATCCTAAATTTGCAGAAATAATAGACGATACTATATTTTTACGTAACCTCTACTACCCTACTGTAAAAATTAGTGTATTATCAAATGGTTTGCATTTATCAAAAATAAAAGTTTTTAAAGCATTACAAAAAGTCGATGAACCTATTTTAAAACTCGATTCGGCTTTCGACGAAACCGTCAGGCTTATTAACAGACCCAATTCACCTTATTACTCCGTTGCAAAACAAGTAGAACTGTATAAAAAATTCAATGGCAATTTTATTTTGCAAACCATGTTTATTCGTGGTGAATTTGAAGGTAAGCAGATCGACAACACCACAGAAAAAGAGATTAACGCATGGTTAGAGCTCATTAAAGAGATGAACCCACGCGAAGTGATGATTTATACCATTGATCGGCAAACACCCGCCAAACAGCTTAAAAAAGTACCTTTTGAGGAACTTAAAAAAATTGCCGAAAAAGTAAACCAACTAGGAATTCAAACAAATA
This sequence comes from uncultured Dysgonomonadaceae bacterium, assembly GCA_964444915.1. Taxonomy (GTDB): domain Bacteria; phylum Bacteroidota; class Bacteroidia; order Bacteroidales; family Dysgonomonadaceae; genus Anaerorudis. Next base: position 9,432 of record CAYUIY010000005.1, on the reverse strand, counting down.
TTGCAGGCTAAGAATTAAACATTAAAACGAAAATACATAACATCACCATCTTCAACAATATAATCCTTGCCTTCAATATACATTTTACCTGCTTCTTTCACAGCAGTTTCAGATCCATAAGTAATATAATCTTCATATTTGATTACTTCGGCACGAATAAAACCTTTTTCAAAATCTGAATGAATTACACCCGCACATTGTGGTGCCTTCCATCCTTTCCGGAATGTCCAAGCACGAACTTCCTGAGGTCCGGCTGTAAAAAACGTTTGTAAATTCAATAATTTATAAGCTGCTTTAATCAAACGATTCACACCGGATTCTTGTAATCCTAATTCCGACAAAAAAAGTTGTCTATCTTCATAAGTATCCAATTCGGCTATTTCTGATTCGATTTTTGCAGCCACAACCAAAATTTCAGCATTTTCGTTTTTAACGGATTCTTGAAGAGCATCTACATATGCATTTCCACTTATCACAGAAGCCTCATCCACATTACAAACATAAAGAATGGGTTTAGAGGTTAGTAAAAATAAATCACGTGCGATTCTTTCTTCATCTTTTGTCTCAAAGGCAACTGAACGAGCCGGCTGCCCTCTTAATAAAGCTTCTCTAATTCTATTGTACACTTCGAAAGTAACTTTTGCATCTTTATCGCCACCTGTTTTAGCCTGTTTTTCAACTTTATTTATTCTCGATTCAATTGTTTCGAGGTCTTTTAATAACAATTCTGTATCGATTATTTCTTTATCCCGAACAGGATCCACTACCCCATCTATATGACTAATATTTTCATCATTAAAACACCGCAATACATGAATAATAGCATCTGTTTCACGAATATGTGAAAGAAATTTATTACCCAGACCTTCTCCTTTGCTTGCTCCTTTTACCAGTCCGGCAATATCCACAATTTCAATAGTTGTTGGAACAATTTTTTGCGGATGCACTAGCTCGGCTAATTTATTCAATCGCTCGTCGGGTACAGTAATTACTCCCACATTAGGTTCAATGGTACAAAACGGAAAATTAGCTGCTTGAGCTTTCGCATTTGATAAACAATTAAAAAGCGTAGATTTTCCTACGTTAGGGAGACCTATAATTCCACATTGAAGAGACATATTTTTTGCTCTATTTTATTTTAAAAGATAATAAAAACACATTTTTTTACAAAAAAACTTACAACCCATATTTTGAAGAAATTTCCAACATTTTTTTGATTGGTTTTACAGCCTTCAAACGGGTTTCTTCATCTATAAAAATTTCAGGAGTTTCATTTTTCAAACATAAATACAATTTTTCCAACGTATTCATACGCATGAAAACACATTCATTGCATGTATAAGCAGAATTCTTAGGAGGAGCAGGTATAAATTCCTTATCCGGATTTTCTTTCTTCATTTGATGTAAAATACCCACTTCTGTTGCGACAATAAATTGTTTTTTATCCGATTTTTTTGAAAATTTCAACATAGAAGAAGTAGAACCTACATGATCGGATATCTCTCTTAAATATGCAGGACATTCAGGATGAGTTAGCAATAATGCATCCGGGTATTGTTTTTTTAATTCAAGAATCCGTTCAAGAGAAAATTGCTGGTGTACATGACAAGCACCATCCCACAACAACATCTCTCTTCCGGTTAATTTATTAACATAATCGCCTAAATTTTTGTCAGGAACAAAAATAATTTTCTCATCTTGTGGTAACGATGCAACTATTTGTGCTGCATTGGCAGAAGTAACCACAATATCAGATAAAGCTTTGACGGCCGCAGAAGTATTTACATATGAAATAACCGTATAATCGGGATGCTTATCAATAAACTTCTGAAATTCATCGACCGGACAACTATCCGATAATGAACATCCTGCCTTACTATTGGGAATAAAAACACGTTTCTCAGGGCTAAGAATTTTTGCCGTTTCTCCCATAAAATGAACTCCACACAAAACAATAATATCAGCAGTTGTTTTCGCTGCCCATTGTGCTAAAGCAAGACTATCACCTATAAAATCGGCAATGTCTTGGATATCGTTGTCTTGATAAAAATGAGACAAAATAACGGCATTCTTCTCTTTTCTGAGAATATTTATATTTTTAATGATTTCCGATTTTTCCATATCCCTTTATTATTATAATAATAACTTTTTGAAAACAAATAATATGATAATAATGAATGGTTGTTGATATTGTTGATTATTTTCTCGTTTTATTTTAAAAATAAATCTATCAACTTATTATTTTATTTTATCACCTGTAATGAACAATTTTTAAAGATTATAAGCTCTGAAAATCTTTATTTTATAAATGTTATCGAAAACTGTTGATAACCTGCAAAGTTAATAATTTATTTCTTTTTTATTGAAGTTGTCAGTCGAAAACCCTTGGAAAGGGTGTTTAAAAAAAAGGATAAAAATTGCCCCTTATTTCAAGATTCTATTTAATCCTATTTATTTTCGTTTTTCAAAGAAAAGTTTTTGAAGATATATTGATAATTTATAAACAAATTATCGACATGTATATTATTTTGTCTTCTCGAAAACCCATGTTAAATTTGTATATGGAAATTGTTTTGGGGAAATAATGAAAATCGGGAATATAGAATTTGAAAATCATCCTGTATTTCTTGCTCCAATGGAAGATGTAACCGATATTGGTTTCAGACTTTTGTGTAAGAGATTTGGAGCAGACATGGTTTATACCGAATTTGTTTCGAGCGATGCGTTGGTGCGTAATATTGAACGAACGCTTCAAAAAATAAGCATTTGCGAAGAAGAGCGGCCGCTGGCTATTCAAATTTATGGTCGTGATCCCGATGCTATGGCTGAAGCTGCTCAAATATGCGAAGAAGCCGATCCCGATATTATCGATATTAATTTTGGATGTCCTGTAAAAAAGGTTGCCGGAAAAGGATCAGGAGCAGGCATGCTTCGCACACCGGAGTTAATGCTTGAAATTACTCGAAAAGTAGTAAATGCGGTTAAAAAACCTGTTACAGTAAAAACTCGCCTGGGATGGGACGAAAATTCAAAAATTATTGTAACATTGGCCGAACAATTGCAAGATTGCGGCATAGCTGCGTTAACTATTCATGGTCGTACGCGTTCTCAAATGTATACCGGCGAAGCAGACTGGGCGTTGATAAAAGAGGTAAAAAATAATCCACGCATGAGAATACCTGTTATAGGTAACGGAGATATCGATTCGCCTGAAGTGTGTAAACAGCGTTTTGAAGAAACCGGCGTTGATGCTGTAATGATTGGACGTGCAACTTTTGGTCGTCCCTGGATATTTCGCGAGGTGAAACACTATTTAAAAACCGGTGAAAAATTACCTCCCGAATCCTTCCATTGGTATTTGGACGTGTTGAAGCAGCAGATATTGGAAAGCATAAACCGATTGGATGAACGACGTGGTATTTTGCATAGCCGTCGTCATTTAGCGGCTACTCCCCTATTTAAAGGGATTCCCGATTTTAGGCAGACGCGTATCGCCATGCTTCGGGCAAACACCCTTGATGAACTTTTTGCCATAATGGATGGAATACCCGAAAAGTTTCATCTCGATTAATTATTTATTTGTTTCCTGTAATTTTTTTAGATCGGTAGTTGTAAAAGGTATATTATCCACATTTACCGACCGTCGGGTTCTTTCTTCTTTAGGAGAGTAAAGGTCGGCTTCCCTCATTTTTATCTCCGAGATACCCCTTGTTCTTCTATTAAAGGCTCATCTTCAGAGCAAGTAGAAAAGGTTAACAGCAAAGCCATCGCTAAAAAGAGATGGGTAAAATATTTTTTCATTATGAGTCGAAATATTTATAGTATCAAGATGCCTTTTCCTTGACGGATAATTTGGGGCTCATCTGTTGTGCAATCAACAACCGTTGAGGGTTCGATACCGCCATAACCTCCATCGATAACAATATCGGCAAAATTTTCCCATTTTTCGTGAATAAGTTCCGGGTCGGTAATGTATTCAATCTCGTCGTTTTCGTCTTTTATCGAAGTGCTTAAAACGGGATTTCCCAGCTGCTTAACAATTTCACGAATAATATTGTTGTCGGGTACGCGAATACCTACTGTTTTCTTTTTCTTATATATTTTAGGCAATGATGAAGTTGTCGGGAGAATAAAAGTAAAGGGCCCGGGTAGATTTTTCTTCATCAATTTGAAAACAGGGGTGCTCACTTTGGCGTATTCACTGATGTTGCTCAAATCGTGACAAATGATCGACAGGTTGTGCTTTTGGGGATTGATTCCCTTCAAAGCACAAATTTTTTCAACAGCGCGCACATTCAGTGCATCACAGCCAATGGCATAAAGAGTATCGGTAGGATAAATAATTATTCCCCCGTCGCGCAGTACGGAAACTACCTTTTCGATTTCGCGGGGGCTGGGGTTGTCCGGATGAATTTTTATAAGCATAACAAATACAAAATTAAAAAAATATTCAGATTTAACCGTAAATAATTTCTCCTTTTTCGTTTTTAAAATCGTCAAGTCCGTTACTGTATCGTCTCATAGCTCTGAGGCTCATGCCCATGCTTGAAAATCCTCCATCGTTATAAAGCGTCTGCATGGTTACTTTTCGTGTCAGATCCGAAAACATCACGATGCAATAATCGGCACAATCGTCGGCTGTGGCATTACCTAGGGGTGACATTCTTTCCGAAAAATCCATCAAATCTTCCATCCCTTTAATTCCACTACCTGCTGTTGTCAACGTGGGAGATTGGGAAATAGCATTGATCCGCACTCCTTTTTCTCGTCCGTAGATATATCCGAAACTGCGTGTTATGGATTCAAGCAGTGCTTTGGCATCGGCCATATCGTTGTAGCCGTAAAATGTGCGGTGTGCAGCAATATAACTTAGCGTTAAGACCGATCCTCCTTCGGCTATGGCATCCATCTTTTTTGCCACTTGCAACATCTTATGGAAAGAAATAGCCGAAATGTCGAGCGTTTTTATCATCAAATCGTAATCAAGATCGTCGTATGGACGTTTTTTACGTACGTTTGGCGACATACCGATTGAATGCAGAATAAAATCGATTTTTCCACCCAATATTTCCATTGATTTCGAGAAAACCATTTCCAAATCTTCTACATTGGTAGCATCAGCAGGCAGAATTTCGGCATTCAATTTTTCTCCTAATTTGAGGGTATCGCCCATACGCACTGCCACCGGTGTATTGGAGAGCGTGATAGTTGCTCCTTCTTCAACAGCCCTTTCGGCCACTTTCCACGCAATGGACATTTCATTCAGTGCACCAAAAATAATTCCTCGTTTACCTTCTAATAAATTATAGCTCATTTTGTTTGTTTTTTTATCTAAATTCCTTTTACTATGTGAGGCATTGTTTGAATATAAAATGCTTGAATATAAAGTTGCCCAAAAGTACAAAAAATGTCCATTTAATAAACATTTAAAGTCAAAATATTGTTTTTACCGAATGCCTTTTATCTATTTCGGACTGAATTCTACTCATTTAGAATAATTCTCATTCTATCGGATTTTATTTGGAGGGAAAAACATTTGGGGGGAAAATTGTTATTAATATAAGATTGTGTTCGTAAAAAAACGGGGATCATGGTTGTAACGTATATTTATCATAGTGGTTATGCGATCGAATTTGATGAATTTTCTGTCATTATCGATTTTCTTAAAGATGCGAAGCGAGATGAAAAGACGTATTGGGTGTACGATTACTTGCTGAGTAAACAAGAAGATCTTTACGTGTTGTGCACTCATTCGCACTCCGATCATTTCAATCCGGAAATTCTGTTGTGGAAAGAAAAAAAACCGAATACTCATTATATTTTTTCGAAAGAATTGTTGCTTAGTCAAAAAACAGCGCCCCAAGATGCGTGTTATTTGGATAAGGGCGATGTTTATGAGGATGAAAATATACGAATCGAAGCTTTTGGTTCAACCGATGTAGGGAATTCATTTTTGTTCACACACAATGATATTTGGTGTTTTCATGCCGGAGACCTTAATAATTGGCATTGGAACGAAGAGGTTTCGAAAAAAGAAGCCTTAACCTATGAAAACAATTTTCTATGCGAGTTGGAACTCATAGCCGAGCGAACCGATCGTATCCATGTGGCGATGTTTCCTATCGATCCCCGATTGGGGCGTAACTACATGCGCGGAGCCGAGCAGTTTGTCAAACGCATACGGACCGATTATTTTTTACCGATGCATTTTGGCGAATGTTACGAGAAGGCCAATGCTTTTGAGAAATATGCCTCAAAACACAAATGTACCTATTTGGCGATAACTCATCCCGGACAATCGTTTTGTCTTTATTGACCCGGATTTGTGCTAAATTTGCAGTAAAATACAATTTCAATTTCAATGGATTTTTTCAACTATCATCGTCGCCCCACTGTCGATGTACCTATCGGTAATCTCACCATAGGAGGGAATCATCGCATTGCCATTCAAACAATGACCAATACCAATACGCTGGACACGGAAGCAAGTGTAGCCCAGTGCGAACGCATCGTTGCATCGGGTGCCGACTTAATCCGTTTGACGGCACAGGGCGTGCGCGAAGCCGAGAATCTTCGGAATATAAAAGGCGAATTGCGCAGAAAAGGATACACTATTCCCCTTTCGGCCGATATTCATTTTAACCCGAAAGCGGCGGAAGCAGCAGCAAAAATTGTGGAAAAGGTGCGCATCAATCCTGGTAATTTTGCCGACAGACAACAGGCTTTTTCAAAAAAAGACTATACTGACGAAGCGTATGCGCAAGGGATAGCGCATATTCGTGCCAAATTTGTTCCTTTTCTAACCATTTGTAAGGAATACGGAACAGCCATCCGAATCGGTGTAAATCACGGTTCGTTGTCTGACCGCATCATGAGCCGCTACGGCGATACGCCCGAGGGCATGGTAGAATCTTGCATGGAGTACCTTCGCATTGCTGTGGAAGAAGAATTTTCGGACATTGTGATTTCACTCAAAGCGTCCAATACATTATTGATGACAAAGGCTGTACGGTTGTTGGTAGACAGGATGAACAAAGAAGATATGCATTTTCCCTTGCATTTGGGAGTAACCGAAGCGGGTGTTGGCGAAGAGGGGCGTATAAAATCGGCAGTAGGCATTGGTGCCTTGTTGTCCGATGGGATAGGAGATACCGTTCGTGTTTCGCTGAGCGAAGATCCCGAATATGAAATACCGGTAGCTCGTAAGTTGGTCAATTACATTGCGCAACGAGCCGGCCACAAACTCATCGATGCCGAACCTTATGCGGGCTTTTCGCCATTTTCGACCGAGCGCAGAAGGAGTGATGCTGTGGGAAACATCGGTGGCGATTTTGTGCCTCCGGTTATTTCCGATCGGAGCAAAACCGGAGACATGCGCATTCATTCACAATTTGTACCCGATTATTTGTATGTAGGCGAACGGCTTCCGCTCAATTTTCCGAAAGGGATGAAAGCCATTATCGATTATCGCAAGGGGTGGAAAAACGAGGATGACCGATTTCCTTTGTTTACGTGTGATAACATACTTGAAATGGGGAAGTGCGATGCACGCGTGAAGTTTTTGAAACTCTCGTATCACGAATTGACGCGCGAAACGTTCCGGGTGCTTAACAACGTGAAAGATGTTGTGATTGTGCTTGAAACTTCACACGGGAACGGAGTGGGGGAGCAGCGGGCATTTTTTCATCAACTCTTGCGCGAAGATTGTAAGATACCGGTGATTCTCTGTCGAGAATATACCGAAGATAATGCGGAAGATCTTCAGATAAAGGCCGGTGCAGATTTGGGTACACTGCTGTTGGATGGCTTTGGCGACGGAATCATGCTGAGCAATGTCGGAAAAATTGACGCGAAAGATGTCGATGCCTATGCTTTTGGTATTTTGCAGGCAGCGCGCGTGAGAATGAGCAAAGCGGAATTTATTTCATGTCCGGGCTGTGGACGCACTTTGTTCGATTTGCAGGAAACGGTGGCGTTGGTAAAAAATGCGTTGTCGCACCTGAAAAATCTGAAAATTGCCGTAATGGGGTGCATTGTCAATGGTCCCGGCGAGATGGCCGATGCCGATTATGGTTATGTTGGTGCAGAGCGAGGGAAAATATCGCTGTACAAAAAGCAGCAACTCGTGGAAAAGAATATTCCGGCCGATCGGGCCGTTGAACGACTTATTTGGCTCATTAAAGAAAGTGGCGATTGGGTGGAGCCGGACGAAAAATAAAAAAGGCGGTGGAAAACCGCCTTTTGATTCAGTTTTTTATCCCTTCTTTTTTACTTTGATGTTTACCGGTGTGGGATTCGATAGGTTATCGTTTACCGGGCAACGGCTTTCAATGGTTGTTAGCCATTTTTTCAAAGTGGCTTCATCTGCATCGGTATCCGGGATAATTTCTGCATTGATTTGTTTTAGTCCTGCTCTTTCGTCAGTTTCTACTCCCGAGAATTTGTCGGTGTTCAATGTTCCCGATACATGAATTTCCACACCGTTTAATTGCATATTCATTTCTTTGGCAATTACATGACTCATTACATTTAAGCAACCGGCCAATGTTGCCAAAAGATATTCTATCGGATTAGGCCCTGCATTTGTGCCGCCCATTTCCACCGGTTCATCAATTACCATTTCAAAACCTCTTGCCTTTGCAACGGTTTTGGTAGGATTTTCACTGTGCGCTTTTACGCGAAATGTTACATCTGCCATAGTTTTTTGTTTTTTGGTTATACAAATAATGAGGTTGTTTCTGTTGCTGGAAGTATGCTTTCCTTTTTAAAAACATACAGATTCTCTTTTTTGTTCATGTGGAACAACTTTTTTCTCGATTTCGTTTTCTGATCTGTGAGGTTTGAAATCGAAATACAACATTTCGGCTGATTGTTTTGGTTTTGAAGCAATTTTTTCTCCCTTCGTTCACTGGATGAATTTTCGAAACGGAAAAAGGCTTATCCCCTCCTCTCTCTCCCAAACGCGCTGTTTTGCGTTGTATCGATTTTTGCCTCCTTTCTCGTACAAATTTGGGTGTCGCGGCAATTTTTTCCACTTCCTTATAGGCCCCTAATTAAGTTGTTGCAAATTTTCCCTCCCGCCCAAGCATTTGTTTTAGGATTGAAGCAATTTTTTCCTTCTGCCCAAGCATCTGTTTTTCGGCCGTACTAGTTTTTCCCGACTGTCTGTGCCTTAAAATTAGGACCGTATCAAATTTTTGCTCCCTGTCGCACAATTGTTTTAAGGTTGAAACAATTTTTTCCCCTGTCGAAACCGTTTTTTTGCGTTGTATCGATTTTTTCTTCCTTTCTCGTACAAATTTGGGTGTCGCGGCAATTTTTTCCACTCCCTTATAGGCCCCCAATTTAACATTGCCGCAAATTTTTCCTCGCCGCCACACATCTGTTTTAGGATTGTGGGAAGTTTTTGTTTCCGTCCTCACTTCTATTTAA
>CAYUIY010000004.1:0-45634 GCA_964444915.1 uncultured Dysgonomonadaceae bacterium | reverse complement strand
GTATTATATAAAAAGCCTTCGAGGATGTTTTTTCATCACTGCGAAGGCTTTTTTTATTGTGATAAATCTTATAAATTGACTTGCTTCATACCAAAAAAACTTAACATACAGCTAGAATGCAATATATTTTGTACTTTTGCATGAATTTAAGAAATAAGAGATAAAAGGTATTTATACAATGCATAATTTAGAACTCAGTGAGCAGGAAATTATTCGTAGACAAAGTCTTGACGAGTTGAGAAAATTTGGAATAGAGCCTTATCCTGCCGAATTATACGAAGTAAATGCTTATTCAACCGATATAAAAAACAAATTCAAAGACGACGGTGAAAAACATCAAGTAAGCATCGCAGGGCGTATCATGAGTCGCCGCATCATGGGCAAAGCTTCTTTTGTTGAGTTGCAAGATTCCAAAGGACGAATACAAGTTTATGTGACGCGTGATGATTTATGTCCCGAGGAGAATAAAGATTTTTACAATATTGTTTTCAAAAAATTGCTTGATATTGGCGATTTTATTGGTGTTAAGGGATATGTTTTTCGTACACAAACAGGCGAAATTTCTGTTCGTGCACAATCGTTGACTATTCTCGCTAAATCGCTCCGACCCTTACCTATCGTGAAAATGAAAGATGGGGTCGTGTATGATAAATTTAATGATCCTGAACTACGTTATCGTCAACGTTATGTCGATTTGATAGTAAATGAAGATGTTAAAGAGATTTTCATAAAGCGCACGAAAATATTCAATGCCATGCGTGATTTTTTCAATCAGCGTGGTTATCTCGAAGTAGATACACCTATTTTGCAAAGTATACCGGGTGGAGCCGCTGCCCGTCCTTTTATTACCCATCATAATGCGCTTGATATCGATCTTTATTTGCGTATTGCCAATGAATTATATTTGAAACGACTCATTGTTGGAGGCTTTGACGGTGTTTATGAATTTGCGCGCGATTTCAGGAATGAAGGGATGGATCGTACTCATAATCCTGAATTTACGGTACTTGAAATTTATGTTGCCTACAAAGATTATGTATGGATGATGGAGTTCGTGGAGCAAATGTTGGAATACGTCACCATGCAGGTGTTGGGCACAACGAAAGTGAAAGTTGGAGAAAACGAAATTGATTTCAAGCCACCATACCAACGTATTACCATGATAGATGCCATAAAAAAATATACAGGGGTCGATATTACCGGCATGAGTGAGGAAGAGCTTCGAAGGGTGTGTGAACAACTGGGTATCGAGCAAGATGAAACGATGGGGAAAGGCAAGCTGATCGACAAAATTTTTGGAGAAAAGTGTGAACCTCATTTTATACAACCGACTTTCATAATCGATTATCCTATCGAAATGTCGCCGTTATGCAAACGTCATCGCGAAAATCCACAGCTGACGGAACGATTCGAATTGATAGTCAATGGAAAAGAATTGGCAAATGCTTATTCGGAATTAAATGACCCGATTGATCAGCGTGAACGTTTTGAAGAGCAACTTCGTCTTTCAGAAAAAGGAGATGATGAGGCGATGTTTATTGATCATGATTTTCTTCGAGCGTTAGAATATGGTATGCCGCCAACGGCGGGAATGGGTATAGGAATGGATCGTTTAACTATGCTTCTTACCGGCCAAACAGCTATTCAGGAAGTTTTATTGTTTCCACAGATGCGACCGGAAAAACCCATAAAAAAAGACTCGCCTGATAAATATAAGGCAATTGGTATTTCAGAGGAATGGGTGCCGGTTTTGCAAAAAGCAGGATACAATGAAGTAAAGAGCTTAAAGGATGTTAATCCAAATAAATTACATCAAGAACTTTGCGGATTAAACAAAAAATTTAAACTCGGATTAAACAATCCTACCCTTGAAATGGTTAAAATATGGGTAGCCAATGCGGAAAAATTATCCTAAATTTGCTACCTTAAATTTAAAGCTATCATGGAGTCAGTAGGAAACATTTGTATTGTAGGTGGGGGAACTTGGGGTACTGCCTTGGCAAAAATTGTGTTGATGAATCAAAAGCATATCAATTGGTACATTCGACGCACAGAGCAGATAGAAAATTTTTACAAATTAGGACATAATCCCGATTATCTCGCCAATGTAAAATTCAATTTGGCTCAAATTACTTTTTATTCTAATCTCGAAAGGGCCATCAAGGACTCAGATACAATCATATTGGCTATTCCATCTCCTTTTGTGAAGCAATATTTTAAAAAAATTTGGAACAGTGTTTTTAGGGGAAAATTTATTGTTTCGGCTATAAAAGGTATTATTCCGAATGAAAATATGGTGGTCAGTGAATATTTTGCCTACAATTTTAAGGTGCCATTGGAAAATATAGGTGTATTGTCGGGCCCTTGTCATGCCGAAGAAATTGCTCTTGAAAGGTTATCGTTTCTTACTTCAGCTTGTAAAGATATACAAAAAGCAACTGTTTTGGCTGATGCCATACGATCGCGCATTTTGCATACCTCTGTTTCGGAAGATGTAACGGGAATTGAATTGGCTTCGGTTTTGAAGAACATATATGCTATTGCGGCAGGTGTTTGTCAGGGGTTGCTATATGGAGACAATTTTCAAGCCGTTCTGATGGCTAATTGTGCGAAGGAAATGGAGCGTTTTCTAAGAGAAGTCGTGCCTTTTGATCGAAACATTTGCGAACAACATTATTTAGGGGATATGCTTGCCACCGGTTATTCGCAATTTAGCCGTAATCGTACCTTAGGTACTATGATTGGAAAAGGGTATTCCGTAAAAACGGCCCAACTGGAAATGGAAATGATTGCTGAAGGATATTATGGAGCAAAATGTATTGTGGAAATGAATCGGCGATTTAAAATTCATATTCCTATTGTAAATACGGTTTATCGCATTTTGTATGAAAAGACGTCTCCGAAAGCGGAAATTGAAAAACTGGTCGAATATTTTTAAAATAAATGGTTTATGGACAGTATAAAGATGAATATTCAATATGTGTATAATTGGTTACCCGAAGCAGACATTTTAAAACAAGGGGCCAATGCAATCGCATGTAATCAAGCATTGTATGATGGCAGTCGGGAGGGAAGCGATTTTCTCGGATGGGTAAGGTTGCCTTCTTCCATTACTGATGATCAATTCAAAGAAATAGAAAATACAGCAGCATTTTTGCGATCGGTTTGTGATGTGGTGGTTGTGGTAGGTATAGGGGGGAGTTATTTGGGTGCTAGAGCTGTAATTGATGCATTGAATAATTCATTTGATTGGTTACAAACAAAAAGAGAACATCCGGTAATGGTTTATGCCGGGAATAATCTGAGTGAAGATTATCTTTATGAGTTGATTAAATATCTTGAAAATAAGAGTTTTGGGATTATTAATATTTCTAAATCGGGAACAACTACAGAACCGGCAGTTGCTTTTCGTCTTTTAAAGGATTTACTGGAAGAGAAAGTCGGAAAATCTGAGGCCCGTAATCGTATTGTTGCTATTACAGATGCTAAGAAAGGCGCCCTTAGAACATTGGCGACCATGGAAAAGTATAAAACGTTTGTAATTCCCGATGATGTAGGCGGACGTTATTCCGTTCTTACCCCTGTGGGTTTATTGCCTATTGCCGTGGCCGGTTTTGACATTCGTAAGCTAGTTCACGGTGCGGCAACTATGGAAAAGAATACCGGTCCAAATATAGCATTCGAATATAATTTATCGGCTATTTATGCCGTTATTCGAAACGAATTGTATAAGAAAGGGAAAAAGATAGAGATTTTGGTAAACTACCATCCTAAGCTTCATTATTTTGCTGAGTGGTGGAAACAGCTCTTCGGAGAAAGTGAAGGAAAAGAAAATAAAGGAATTTTTCCTGCGGCCGTTGATTTTACAACCGATCTTCATTCCATGGGACAGTGGATACAGGAAGGTGAACGTACCATTTTCGAGACAGTTATATCCATAAAAGAGCCGAACTACAATGTTGAAATTCCTTACGATAACCAAAATCTTGATGGACTTAATTATCTTGCAGGAAAGCGTGTGGATGAAGTGAATAAAATGGCCGAACTCGGTACACGCATTGCACATGTTGATGGAGGCGTGCCAAACATACTTATTGAAATTCCAAAATTGGATGAGGAATCCATTGGCAAACTTATTTACTTTTTCGAAAAAGCTTGCGGAATAAGTGGTTATATTTTGGGTGTGAATCCGTTTAACCAACCGGGAGTTGAGGCATACAAAAGAAACATGTTTGCTTTGCTCGAAAAACCCGGCTATGAAGAGGAAACCAAGGCTATAAAACAAAAATTGTCTACCTCCTATAAGGGTTAAAAGGTTTTTAGACAATCGTACTATATTGTTATAAATGTAAAGGAATTTATTAAGGGGGAAAAACATGTTTTCCCTCTGCTTTTGTTATTGATTTGTATTTCAATTTTTAATTTTTAATCGCATATTGTTTAATGGTAAAACTATTCAAAAAATATCTTCAAACTCATCATTACCCGAATTTTGATCTGCGCGCTGTTCTTTTTGATATGGACGGTGTATTGTATGATTCCATGCCCAACCATGCCCGCTCGTGGCAGCAAACCATGGAAGAATTTGGATTTAAAACGACAAAACCCAAAGAATTTTATTTGCACGAAGGGCGACCAGGAAAATTCACTATAAATATTATTTTTCAAAGAGAATTGGGTCGCGATGCTACTGATGAAGAAATAGAAAAACTATACAGTCGTAAAACCGAACTTTTTTCACAATATAACTCAGGAAAAATTATGCCGGGTGCCCGAGAAGTATTGGAGATGGTTAAATCATATGGATTGTTACCGGTTTTAGTAACCGGTTCAGGTCAACCGTCATTACTGAATAAACTGAACGAAGATTTTCCCGGTTTTTTTACTCCCGATACGATGGTTACGGCTTTCGATGTAAAATTGGGCAAACCTCATCCCGAACCTTTTCTTATTGGATTAAAAAAGGCCGGTAATTTGCAGCCAAATCAGGCCATCGTGATTGAAAATGCACCTCTGGGTATTGAGTCTGCCCATAAAGCGGGTATTTTTGTAATTGCTGTAAATACCGGCCCTTTACCCGATTCCGTGTTAAGAGAAGCCGGTGCCGATCTTGTACTAGATTCTATGCTGACACTCAAAGAAAAACTTCCTGATATCATATCAATCACTCAATCGGTTTATAATGAGGTGGATATGGCATAAAATCAATCCGAATTAAATGATATCTTAAATATCTTACGTTGTACCGTGACAATTTCTTATCTTTGTGATAACAACTTTCAAAATCTTTTTGCTATGGATATTAATCGGTTTGGATTCATAAGAGTAGCTGCTGCATCGCCGAATGTAAAGGTTGCGGATTGTGACTATAACGTTTCAGAGATAAAATCGATGATCAATGATGCTATCAAAGATCATGTGCAAATTCTATGTTTTCCTGAACTTTGCATTACTTCCTCTACTTGTGCTGATCTTTTTTTTCAGACAACTTTGCAGAAAAAAGCTGTTTCTTCGTTGATGAATCTTGCCGATTTCATGCGGGATAAACCTTCGATCGTTGTGATTGTTGGGTTGCCTTTGCCGGTGAAGAATAGCCTTTACAACGTAGCAGCGGTGATTTCCACTGAAGGCATTTTGGGCTTTGTTCCCAAAATATTTATTTCGAACAGTAACAAGTTTTATGAAAAAAAATGGTTTGTAAGTGGAGAAATGTTGACTGATTTTGTTGTAGAAATTAATGGTGAAAATATACCTATCGCACCGGGAGGAACGATTTTTCAAACACCTTTCGGGAATTTCGGTGTCGAAATTTGTGAAGACCTTTGGATGCCCATACCTCCTTCTTCTCATCTTGCTATGCAGGGGGCCGATATTATTTTTAATCTTTCGGCGAGTAACGAATTGGTTGGAAAGAATAATTACCTTAAATCACTGATCTTGCAACAATCGGGACGTTGTTTGTCGGCTTATGTGTATTCGTCAGCCGGCAACGGAGAATCAACCACTGATCTGGTTTTTTCAGGTGCTTGTTTTATCGCTGAAAATGCTACAATGCTTGCAGAAGGTAAACGATTTTCGATCGAAAATGAAATGATTGTTGCAGATATTGATATTGATGCCTTGCGTAATGAGCGGATCAAAAACTCTAACTACTTCATACAGAAAGAAAAATCTTGTAATGAGATTATTTGTGCTATTGATCCGATTTCTGTTCCATTTATGTACCGAGAAATCAACCCTCATCCGTTTATTCCGTCCAGATCTTTCGAAAACGAAAACTTAAATGAAGTATTTAACATTCAGGTGCACGGACTGATAAAAAGGCTACAGCATACCGGAATCAGAAAAGTTGTCATTGGGGTATCAGGAGGATTGGATTCCTCGCTTGCATTTCTTGTGGCAACAAAGGCATTTGATATCCTTGGTATTCCTCACGAGAATTTATACGGCATTACGATGGCAGGTTTTGGCACAACAGAAAAAACGTATAAAAATGCCGTTATGCTCATACAATCAATCGGTGCAACGCTAAAAGAAATTCCTATTGTGGATTCAGTAAAACAGCATTTTAAGGATATCGAATTTGATGAAAAGGATCATAGCGTTACTTTCGAAAATGCTCAGGCACGTGAACGCATGCAAATTCTTATGGATTATGCCAACAAGATAGACGGTTTGGTTGTGGGTACGAGTACGTTATCGGAACTGGCATTAGGTTGGACTACTTATAATGGGGATCACATGTCAATGTACAGTATAAATGCCGGTGTTCCAAAAACATTGGTAAAATCGCTTGTACGTTGGATAGCCGAAACTCAAATTGAGGGAGCTGTCAAAGATATTTTGTACAATATCCTTGCAACGCCGTTCAGTCCCGAATTGTTGCCGGCCGATGAAAAAGGCGAAATTATCCAAAAGACCGAGGATTTAGTAGGTCCATATGAATTGCATGATTTTTATCTCTATCGTATGTTCCGTTTTGGAGACGAACCCAAACGAATTGTTTTTCTTGCCGGTCAAGCTTTTAAAAATAAATATTCCACAGAAGAAATTGTGAAATGGTTAAAGGTATTTTACAAGCGTTTTTTTTCTCAGCAATTTAAACGTTCCTGCCTGCCGGATGGTCCTAAAGTGGGTTCTGTTAATTTGTCGCCTCGTAGCGATTGGCGTATGCCGAGCGATGCAGAGGTAAAAATATGGTTAGAACAATTGGAAAACTAAGTAAAAACATTTTTTTTCATGCAACAGCTTTTCTCCTTATTTAAAAATTATACCGGAAAATCGAATCCTGAAATCGAATTTATTCCTTCATCGGGTTCGAACCGGAGATATTTTCGTCTAAGAAAAGATAATTTTTCTTTAATTGGTGTTGCGGGGGAATCCCAAGGAGAAAATCGTGCTTTTATTGAACTTGCCAGACATTTTTACAGACAACATTTAAATGTTCCGCAAGTGGTTGCAGTTTCCGAAGATGAAATGTTTTACCTTCAGGAAGATTTAGGAGATCTAATTTTGTTTGACGCTATAAAAGCGGGTCGTTCTACGGGCGTTTTTAGTCACGATGAAAAAGAGTTGTTGCATAAGACCATTGCATTATTAGCCGATTTTCAGGTGAGAGGTGCACAAGGTCTCAATTTCGATGTGTGTTATCCATTGCCGGAATTCAATCGTCGTTCAATAAACTGGGATTTAAATTATTTTAAATATAATTTTTTGAAAACGACGGGCATGGATTTTCGAGAAGATTTGTTGGAGAACGATTTCGATAGGTTTACCGAGTCTTTATTGGAAGACAAAAGTGATACGTTTATGTATCGAGATTTTCAGTCGCGCAATGTGATGTTGGTGAACGGAGATCCTTATTTTATTGATTTTCAGGGAGGAAGGAAGGGCCCTGTGTATTATGATGTGGCATCGTTTCTGTGGCAGGCAAAGGCTAATTTTCCGCCCGACTTGCGCGACGAATTAATTTTGACATACCTTGATTCGTTGAAAAAATACATAGATGTTGATGTGTCGAATTTTTTGGAACGATTGCGTCAATTTGTTCTTTTCCGCATGCTACAGGTATTAGGTGCCTACGGATTTCGGGGATATTTTGAAAAGAAACCCCATTTTATCCAGAGTATTCCTTTTGCGTTGAATAATTTACGAGAATTGCTGAAAGATGGATTCGATGAATATCCTTATCTTACAAAAGTGTTAAAAGAGATGGCGGAACTCAAGCAGTTTTCCGATCTTAAAAAACGCGAATTGGAAGTGCGGGTTGTAAGTTTTGCTTATAAGAAAGGGATTCCTGAAGATCCTTCGGGTAATGGCGGCGGATATGTGTTTGATTGTAGGGCTATTAACAATCCCGGGAAATATGAACGGTATAACAATTTTAACGGATTAGATGAACCGGTGATTGAATTTCTGGAAGAAGATGGAGAAATAGTTGAATTTCTTGATACTATTTATCCTTTAGTGGATAATCATGTCAAACGATATATGGATCGGAGCTTTACCAATTTGATGATTGCTTTTGGGTGTACGGGTGGGCAGCATCGTTCGGTTTATGCAGCACAACATGTTGCTGAACATATTTCTAGGAAATTCGGGGTAAAAGTTGTGCTAATTCATCGGGAACAGAATTTGGAACAAGAATTTAAAAGCCGAAACTGATTTTTTTAATCGTATCTTAATTTTTTATATCATGAAAGCGATGATTTTTGCTGCGGGTTTAGGTACACGGTTAAGACCCTTAACCGATACCGTGCCTAAAGCATTGATTTCTATAAAGAACAAACCTTTGCTCGAACATGTGATTGAGAAATTGAAAGCTGCAGGTTTCAATGAAATTATTATCAATATTCATCATTTTGGGCAGCAAATCATCGATTTCGTTCAGTCGAAAAATTATTTTGGTATTCGAATCGAATTTTCCGATGAACGAGAGAAACTTCTCGATACAGGTGGTGCATTAAAAAAAGCTGCAGGATTTTTTGACGATGGAATGCCTTTTCTTATTCACAATGTGGATATTTTGTCGAATGTAAATTTGAATGAATTATATGAATTTCATAAAAAACATGCTTATTTAGCGACTTTAGTGGTTAGCCCACGTAAAACATTCCGTAATTTACTATTCGATGAAAATAGGTTGCTTAAAGGTTGGATAAACACCAAAACAGAAGAAATACGATCACCTGTTTCCGATTTCGACCCGGTGCAATACACTGCATTGGCTTTTTCCGGCATTCATGTTTTAGATCCTATTGTTTTTAATTTTATGAATAATTTTCCGGAGAAATTTTCAATTATCGATTTCTATCTTTCTATTTGTAATCGGGAGAAGTTGTATGGATATGTCCCCCCAAACCTGCAATTAATTGATGTTGGAAAGCTTGATTCGCTTTCTCAAGCCGAGAAAATACTTTGATTTTTTGATTCATTTTGCTGTGGCGAAAATATAAGAAAATTTCAAAGTTCTCATTATTTTTTACACAATTTTTTTCGCATCTTTGTAAATAAGTACGATATTGATAGAATTGAATAAGCAGGCAAAAATCAGTAAAAATGGAAAAGCAGAAACGTCAACAGAAAGTAAAAGTAGTAGAAAAACCTGTTCTGGTTCCGGATATCGGTAAATTGCCACCCCAGGCAAAAGAATTGGAAGAGGCGGTTTTGGGTGCACTGCTGCTCGAGAAAGATGCTTATTTTATTATTAGTGAAATACTTAAGCCCGAAAGTTTTTATGATCCTGCTCATCAGATGATTTTTGGAGCTATTCAGAATTTAGCTGTCCAGCAGAAACCTATCGATGTGCTCACTGTGGTTGAAGAACTGAAAAGAGGAGGTGAGTTGGAATCGGTTGGTGGAGCAGTATATATAGCGGAATTGACTGAAAAAGTAGCTTCAGCAGCACATATTGAATATCACGCGCGTATTATTGCACAAAAATATTTAGCACGCCAACTCATTTCTTTTTCTTCCGAAATTACTCAGCAGGCTTTTGATGAAACTGTGGATGTGGATGATTTGATGCAGGAGACCGAAGGCCGCTTGTTTGAAATTTCGCAGCGTAATATGAAGAAGGATGTTATTCAGATTAATCCTATTATCAAGGAAGCCCTGGATAATCTTCAGGTTGCTGCAAATCGTAAGGACGGACTTAGTGGGCTGCGTACCGGTTTTAAAGAATTGGATAAGATGACCTCTGGTTGGCAAAATTCCGATCTTATCATTATAGCTGCACGTCCAGCCATGGGAAAAACAGCGTTTGTTTTATCCATGGCCAAAAATATGGCATTGGATTACGGATATCCTGTAGGGATTTTTTCGTTAGAGATGTCTAATGTGCAATTAGTAAATAGATTAATTGTAAATGTGTGCCAAATACGTGGCGAAAACATTAAAAGTGGTCGTCTTACAGATGAGGAGTGGATGCTGCTCGATAAAAATATCAAACATTTATATAATGCTCCTATTTTTATTGACGATACGCCTAGTTTATCGATATTTGAGCTGAGAACCAAGGCGCGTCGGCTGGTGCGCGAACACGGAGTAAAGGTCATCATTATTGATTATCTCCAATTGATGAATGCCAGTGGTATGACTTTTGGTAGCCGTGAACAAGAAGTAAGTACTATTTCGCGTTCGTTAAAAAGTTTGGCTAAAGAATTGAATATTCCGGTAATTGCACTATCGCAGTTGAATCGAAGTCTTGAAAGTCGTCAAGGAAATGAGGGAAAACGTCCTCAGTTAGCAGATCTTCGTGAATCGGGAGCTATTGAGCAGGATGCCGACATTGTTTGTTTTATTCATCGTCCCGAATATTATAAAATTACAGAAGATGAAAATGGGAATTCACTCATTGGAGTTGCAGAAATTATTTTGGCTAAACATCGAAATGGTCCCACCGGCATTGCTAAGATGAATTTTGATGGTGAATATGCGCTTTTTCGTGATCCGGTGGAGAGAACAACTTATCGTGAATTTCCTTCAAAAATGAATAAAAGAAAGATGACTTCGGTTAAGGAATCCACCTCAACTGTTCCTAATATTGATGATTTTGTGAATGAAGATAAAGAAGATCTCCCATTTTAAAATAATTTCAATTGAAGAAAATCAGAATGAATATTCAAACAAACCCTCTTGCCTATGTGCTTTTTGCTTGTGTGTTTTGTGTATGTATATCGTGCAACTCGATGAAAAAAGATGCACAGAAAGCAGCGAAACTCACAAACGAATCTATTCGACAAACGCACGAGTTGAAATTCAAAGAAGCCGAGAAAACATTTAATAAAGCACAAGAAATCATCCAAAAATATAACGAGAAAGGGAAATCGGAAGATTTTTTGCGTGAATATCGACGATATCGTGATGGCGAAAGAAAATTTTCTCCTGCAAGAGACAGTAAGTATTAAATATTATACATTTATGTGCTCAAAATTTAAAAACAAGTAGATAATTTATAGATTGGACTTATGTGCTCAATTTTATTCTTATTTTTGCAATAAATTGAAAAAGTGATATCAAAAACAACTATAGATGCGTCACACTTCTTTAGGTAAACTAACCGCGATAATTTTCTTCTTTGCATTTTTTGCTGTTCAAGCGCAGGAATTTCTGTACGAAAAAATAGCGTTGAACGGCAAAATGTTTTATGTTTATCATGTAAAACCCGGAGAAGGTTTATATTCAATTTCCCGTACATTTTCTGTTACTGCTGACGAAATTTTGAAATACAACCCCTCGATTGAAAAAGGATTGAAAAGCGGTCAGGTTTTGTATATTCCCGTAAAGGATACTGAGCAAGTTTCTGCTTTAAACGATAGCATTATTTTTCAATCTCAATCGTCTATTTCAGATCAGTCTCGTATAACGTCTTTTGATGAGTCGAATACTTTTAAACATATTGTTTTGCCTGGCGAAACAGTATATTCCCTTGCACAAATGTATCATACTACTGTTGAAGAAATTTACCGCTATAATCCAACAGCACGAGAAGTAATTAAGGTGGGGCAAGTTCTTATTATTCCGCAGCCGAAGGTTACTGAAAAAGAGCAAGAAGAGAGTTACCGTTATCATACGATTAAGCCCAAAGAAACATTGTATTCGGTGGCTCGTACATATTCACTCAGGCCTGAAGACATTGTTGCAGCTAATCCGGGTTTATCGGAAGAAACGTTTCAAATTGGCAAAACCATTCGTATTCCTTTACCGGCATCAAATGAATCGTATACTTATTATTCTGATCGTCAAACTCAACAGGTAATTCATAAAGTTAAAAAGGGAGAAACACTTTACGGCATTGCCCGCCAATATGGAGTTTCTTCCGAAGAAATACAACGTGTCAATTCGTTGTCTTCCAATAGTTTGAAAGTCGATATGGAATTGATAATTCCTGTAACTGCAAGTCGTTCCAATAAAGGGAGTCAATTAGCAGAGGAAATAAAAACCAATCTCTTGCTTCGTCCCAATAAACATCCGATAAAAGTGGATGTGATTAAAGTGGGTTTGCTGCTGCCATTTTTAGATGAAACCGATAAAATGCATTTTCGTCTGCAGGAATATTATGAAGGGTTGCTTTTAGCTGTAAATAAACTAAAAGATCAAGGTGCAAATATTGACTTGTATGTATTTGAAATTGGTAAAGGGAACGATACCAAAAAACTGAAAAGTTTGCTTGAGACTTTGGAAATGAAGTCGTTGAATTTAATTATTGGAGGTGTTACTGATGAACAAATTAAAATTTTATCCGATTTTTCGAAGTCCAATAACATAAAATATGTAATTCCTTTTTCGTCGAAAAATACCGAAGTGCTGAATAATAGCAATATCTTTCAGGTGAATTCGCCTCAATCTTATATTTATTCAAAGGCATCAAGTGTTTTTAGAGAAACATTCAGGAATGATAATGTTGTTTTCTTGAAAGTGAAGGGGAAAACAGATAAAGATGATTTTATTAATACCTTGCAGGGCGATCTGAAACAAAACAATATTCGTTATAGGGTTATTACAATAGATAATTTGCTAGAAGAGACGCTCCTTCCTTTACTGGTAACGAACCAAGAGAATATCATTATACCTACTTCGGCCAATGCTTCTGCGTTGCAACAAACATTGGAAGCATTAAAAAAGATTCAACAAAATAATACCGATTATACGATTCGTTTATTTGGTTATCCTGAGTGGCAGACATACGATTCAAGATTTAAAACAGATTATCACAGGTTTGGAACCTATATTTATTCTTCTTTTTTCGTAGACGAAAGAGATATTGAAACAAAGGAGTTTATTACCAATTTCAGGAAATGGTACAGAAGAGATTTAATGAATATTTATCCACGCTACGCAATGCTCGGTTATGATACAGGTTTGTTTTTCTTGACTGCACTTTATCGTTACGGGTTGAATTTTGAACAAAATATTCATCATCTTCGTGTAAAAACTATTCAGTTTGCTTTTAATTTTGAAAGAGTAAACAATTGGGGTGGATTTATTAATACCGGATTGTATTTGGTTTATTATAGTCCTGATTTCAAAGTTGTAAAATTCAATAAAAGTTGATGAAACGGTTTTTGTTGATTATACCTGGAATTTTATGTGGTTTTATGCTTTTTGCACAAAGGACCGATTTTAAACCGGAAATTTTTTTGGGTGCAGGAGGAGGAATGACTTTTTCGAGTGTTGATTTTGTACCTAAAGTAAGTCAGAAGACGCATAATGGTTTTCAGGGAGGAATTTCGGCAAAATATATTTCTGAGAAACATTTGGGATTAATACTTGAAATGAACTTTGTACAATGCGGTTGGACAGAAGACTACGAAAACAACCCCGAATACAGTTATACTCGTACACTTAATTATTTTGAAGTGCCCTTCATGACACATATTTATTTTGGAAATAATAGTCGATTTATTTTCAATATAGGTCCACAAATAAGTTATCTTTTAAGCGAGTCGTCTTCGATGAGCGATGCCTTGGCCGATGATATTGCACGACAACAATCGCTCGAAGAGAATCCTTCTGCTGTTCCTGAAGAAAGATATGAAGATGCTTCTAAAAAATTCGATTACGGAATTATTGCCGGCATTGGATTTGCCTTGAAAACCGGCATTGGCGATTTTGATCTGGAAGGTAGGTATTATTTTGGGTTGGGCGATATTTTCAATAACCGTCGTGAGGATTATTATTCACGTTCTGCCCATCGTATTATTGAAGCTAAACTTACATACTACTTTAAATTACTTTAAATTACTTTTTCTATTTGTTGTGTGCAAGAGATTATTACGCCTTATCAATAAAAAACACCAACTTTAACATGTATAAATAGTAAAGCGAATGAAGACAAAAATTCTTATCACAATCCTCACTTCCGGATTATTGCTTTTCTCTTGTAGTAATCATAAAGGAAACAAAGAGAAAACATCTGCCGGAAAGGAGGGTAAGCCAAAACAAGAAATAAATTCACAAAAAACAGACAGTTCTATGGCAAAACCAATTCATTTAACAAAAGCCGATTTTTTAACAAAAGTGGCTAATTATGAGCAAAATCCCGATAAATGGGTATATCTAGGTAACAAGCCTTGTATTATTGACTTTTATGCAGACTGGTGTGGACCGTGCAAAATGATTGCTCCTGTTTTAGAGGAGTTAGCTCAAGAGTATGACGGACAAATTTATATTTATAAAGTGGATACAGAAGCCGAACAAGAATTGGCGGCTGATTTTGGTATTCGCAGCATCCCTACGTTGTTGTTCTGTCCGATGAACGAAAATCCTCAGATGGCACAAGGTGCATTGCCCAAAGATGTTTTAAAGGAAGCTATTGAAGAGGTATTATTAAAGGAATCTTAGTAAACTTAAGAATTAAAAAAACGGATGCGATCTTTTTCGATGCATCCGTTTTTTTAATTCTATAAGAGTCTGTTTATTTGAAATAACCGTTTATTTCTTTTTTATTTTTAATAGGAATGATTGTGAAACCATAATCTACCGGAGTAGACGAGGGTTTAATCATATATTGCTCCAGTGGCAAAGCGCCCCAACTATTGTTTCCACCAACGCCCTGCATCCGGTAATCGATAAACAAATCTACCAGTGGTGAGGGTTTATAATCGTTGATGTGCTTGGGACGTGGAGCTGTTCCCACAGGTGCATCCAGATAAAGCTCTTCTGCATCGGATATGGTTTCCAGCAAATAATTTGAAGCATTGAATTCAAATGTGTCATCTGCAACAAACAGTAATCCTTTACCTGACGATTGCGTTAGAGCTAACCATTTGATATCTACGTAATGGGCATTTTCTTGTGGACGTATATATTTAGTAGCCATCTCTTTGATTCGTGACGAATATCTGTCTACAAACGCTGAAGTTTTACGGTCATCGTAGTTTTCCCACTGTCCTCGACCATAATATTCAGCATTTGTGATATAATTGGGTAGCTGCATTCTCATTCCGATTCTTGGAATGTATGGAAGCTCGCATTTCGAAGCGTCAAAATGGTTGTCCACACGAATAATTCCATTATTATAAATGGTATATGTTACTGTATTTATTGCATTGGTTTGTGGATAAGTATATCGATAACTAATGGTTGTCACATCCCCTTGATTTACTCTAAAATCTTCAGCTTTCAGTTCTTGATAGCTTGCTTTTTCCCATGCATTTAATTGTTTTGGGAGTCGGGCTCCATAATCATTATCGGTTGGTGCACGCCAGAAGAATGGACGAGGTCCGAAACCGTTGTTTATGTATTCTGTTCCTCTCACTTTATATGAGGTAAGCGTTCCACTTGCTTTATCAAAAATTGCTTTAAAATTGCTTCCACTTACTATTATCGATGTTTCATCCTCTTTTACAGTAGCCGGTTTAAGATGAGAGGCAAGCTGTAATTTAGGAAAATTATTCACTGTAAATTGTTCACGTGCGACAACCCATCCGGCAGGAATAAGTCGGGTATTTTCTCGTTGTTTCATTTCAAAAACGATGCTCAACTGTTTATTTGAATTAGTAAGAGAAGCGAAATTTGGGATGGTTACTTTTTCGGATTCCTGAGGTTGAACATTTACGCTTAATTTTCCTCCAGTTATTTTTTCTCCCTGAGATTTAATGGTATAGAAGAAATCGTACTGGCTTAAATCAATGAAAAAATTCTCGTTATATATTTCTACTGTACCTTTTTCAGGGTCGAAATTTTTAAACCAAACGTTCTGATACACTTTACGCATTTCTTCGGTTTGGGGTTTGGTTGTTCTATCGGGAAAGATAACCCCATTAATACAGAAATTGCCTGCCGATGGAGTCCCTTTGGGGCCGAAATCGCCTCCGTAGGCCCAGAATTTATTACCTTCTTTATCCTTTTGGGCAATTCCTTGATCAACCCAGTCCCAAATGCAACCGCCTTGCAGCAACGGATATTTTCGGATGATATCCCAGTAATCGATAAAATTACCCAAACTGTTACCCATTGCATGGGCATATTCACAAAGAATAAGGGGGCGATCGGATTGAGGGTTACGTGCATATCTTTCAATATTGGCCGGTGTGGTGTACATTGGACAGTAAATATCCGTATTCCATTCCAATCCAGCTCGTTCGTATTGTACTGGTCGCGAGTTATCGCGTTTTTTTATCCAGAGATACGTTTCGTAAAAGTTGTAACCGTTGCCGGCTTCGTTTCCTAATGACCAAGTGATTACGCAAGGATGATTTTTATCGCGTTCTACCATGTTTCGGGTACGATTCAGATGACTTTCGAGGAATAAAAGATTATTTCCCAGTGTTCCGCCTTTACGTAGATCGTAACCCATGCCGTGACTTTCGATGTTGGCTTCATCAATTACATAAATGCCGTATTCGTCGGCCAACTTGTAAAATAATTCAGGTTGAGGGTAATGTGAGGTACGTGCTGTGTTTACATTGTACTTACGGAAAAGCTCAAAATCTTTTCTCATGAGTTCTTCGCTAACATAGTGCCCGGTATATTCATCGTGTTCATGCACATTTACGCCTTTAATCAGTACGGGTTTTCCGTTGACCAGAAATTGTTTGTCTTTAATTTCGACTGTTCTAAAGCCAACTTTTACAGTCGTTGCCTCAAGGGTTTTGTCATTGCCGTCTTTAAGTTCGATAGCAAGCGTATATAAATTGGGTTCTTCTGCCGACCATTGTTTAACGTTTGGAATATCGTTTGCAAAAGTTATTAAAGTATTTTCTTTTGTATTTCCTGATTGCGATCCTTCGCTCACAACTTTTCCGTCTTTATCTTTCAATTCATACGAAACGCTGAAATTTTCTTTAGCATCGTTGGTGTTTGCAATCGTTACTTCCAGTGCAAATTTTCCGTTTTTATAGTTTTCATCCAAGGGAGTGTGCACAAAAAAATCGGCAATATGTGTTTTTGGGCGGGCATAGAGGTAGACATCCCGTTCCAACCCCGATAAGCGCCAAAAATCCTGACATTCCATGTAAGTAGCATCCGAGAACCGATGGATTTGTATGGCTAACACATTTTTCCCTGTTTTTGCCAAATGGGAGATATTAAAACGGGCAGGGGTTTTGCTGTCTTTGGTCATCCCCAGAAATTTGCCGTTGAGATAGAAGTATGCGGCTCCTTTTGTACCATCTGAACTAAGAATGATATCTTTTCCGATCCACGATTGTGGAATATTGAATTCTTTTCGATACGTTCCTGTAGGATTAAATTCTTTTGGAACCAGCGGTGGATTTGGCTTATCCCAATAAGGAGGAAATCCCGGAGAAGTAAATTCGTAAGTGGCATTTACATAAATAGGTACGCCAAATCCTTGAGTTTCCCAATTTCCGGGAACATAGATATCACTCCAACCGTTGTCATTAAAATTTTCTTCGTAAAACCCCTCCATTGGACGGTCGTTAAAGTTGTCCGTGTAATGAAATTTCCATTTACCATTTAGAAGAAGGGATTCACTTCCTTTTGAAGAATTTGGGGCATTAATAGCCTCCTTCACATTGTTGAATGAAAAGAAACTGGCTCGTGCAGGTTCCTTATTCAAATCAATCAAATTGGGGTTGGTAATTTCAGCATAGCGATTTTTTTGCTCTTGAGCATTCAGAGCCCCTATCACCAATCCTGCGAATAAAGAAATGAATAAATACTTTTTCATGTTTACAGCATTATCAATTAAAAAAAAATGTGTTTGGACAAAGATAAAATAAAATTTTGGGTAAAGTGTAAAAAACCAACTTAAAAGTAAACATGTATTTTATGAGATGATTTTGTGCATATTTTCATAAAAACGGAAAAATCAGTACTTTTGTGAAGGAAATAGCAGTATGAGAAATCGTTGCGATTATGAAATCATGGCGCCCGCCGGATCCTATGAGTCATTAATGGCTGCAATTCAGGGTGGAGCCGATTCCATCTATTTTGGGGTTGAAGGGCTGAATATGCGTGCCCGGTCATCAAACAATTTCACGATAGATGATCTTCATCGTATTGCGCAGATTTGCAAAGAGCACAATATCAAGAGTTACTTGACGGTAAATACCATTATTTACAACGACGATTTATCTTTGATGCGCAAAATAGTGGATGCTGCAAAGGAAGCCGGTCTTTCGGCCATTATTGCTGCCGATGTATCGGTTTTGATGTATGCTCGCAGTATCGGAATGGAGGTGCATCTTTCAACGCAACTCAATATTACCAACACCGAAGCATTGGAGTTTTATGCTCAGTTTGCCGATGTGGTTGTACTGGCTCGCGAATTAAATTTGGATCAGGTGGCAGGTATTCATAAAGACATTGTCGACCGGCAGATAAAAGGTCCTTCCGGCGAATTGGTCCGCATCGAAATGTTTGCACACGGGGCTTTATGCATGGCTGTCTCGGGCAAGTGTTATTTGAGTTTGCACGAGAAGAATCTATCGGCCAATCGCGGCGAATGCAATCAGATTTGTCGTCGTGCTTATACCGTGAAAGACAAAGACAGCGAAATAGAGTTGGATATCGATAACGAATACATCATGTCGCCCAAGGATTTGAAGACCATTCATTTTTTGAATAAAATGATGGATGCCGGAGTTCGGGTGTTTAAGATCGAAGGTCGTGCCCGTGGACCCGAATATGTACGTATTGTAACTTCCTGTTATAAAGAAGCTGTGCAGGCATATTGTGACGATACGTTTACACAGGAAAAAATCGACAGATGGAACGAACAATTGGCTACGGTTTTCAATCGTGGTTTTTGGGATGGATATTATCTCGGCCAACGCTTGGGTGAGTGGACGCATCGTTATGGATCGGGAGCTACCAAGCGAAAAGTGTACGTGGGTAAAGCCATTAAATTTTTCAACAACCTGAGTGTGGCGGAGTTTCTTGTGGAAACACAATCGGTTAAAGAGGGCGATGAATTGTTAGTTACCGGTCCTACCACCGGCGCTGTTTTTTTCACAGCCCACGATATTCGCGTAAACTTGCAAACAGTTGCCGAAGCGGGGAAAGGCGATCATTTTTCAATTCGCACTCCGACAAAAATTCGCCCTAACGATCAACTTTTTAAAATGGTCAAAGCCGAACGACGAGGCACTGCTCATGAAAGATGAGTCGAGTAAGTAAAATAATTTATTTATTTTCTTCTCTATACCAATTGGAATACATGAGATAGTTTCGGGCAATTTTTTGATTCATTTCTTTCGACTGTTCGGCGTCGACTTTCTTGACAAATTTAGCAGGCACGCCCGCATATATGCTGCCGGGTTCAATTATTGTATTGCTTAGAACCACTGCGCCGGCGGCAATAATGGACCCCTCGCCAATTATGGCATGATCCAATACGATAGCCCCCATTCCAATAAGTGCCCCATCTTCTATTTTGGCACCATGTATCACCACATTGTGACCGATTGAAACATCGTTGCCTATCTCGGTAACCGATTTTTCGTATAAGGTGTGAATCACTGAGCCATCCTGGATATTTACCCTGTTTCCGATGCGGATGGAATTGACATCGCCACGTAAGACGGCATTAAACCATATACTGCAATTGTTTCCGATAATTACGTCGCCAATCACGGTGGCATTATCGGCCAGAAATGTATTTTCCCCTATTTGCGGGGTAAATCCTCTTACTGATTTGATAAGCGCCATTTTGAATGATTCTTTTTATATTGCTTTTGTTTTTTCTTTCAACCATGCTTTTTCTTCATCATTCAGATGGTGTTGCAATTTATCGTATACCATCCGGTGATAGTTGTTAAGCCATGATTTTTCTTTCTCTGTAAGCATATTCGTCTCAACAGGTTTAGTGTCGATTGGGCAAAGGGTAATGGTTTCAAAATGATAGAATGTACCGAAATCTTCGGTTTTTTTGTATTCCTCGGCAACTACCAGGTTTTCTATACGGATGCCGTATTGGTCGGTACGATAGATACCCGGTTCGTTGGAAGTGACCATTCCTTTTTTGAGCGGAGTGGGATTTTCTTCCGTGCGAATGTTTTGCGGGCCTTCGTGCACATTAAGGAAATGGCCGATGCCGTGACCTGTACCGTGCCAGTAGGTTTCGCAATCATCCCACAATGGTTTGCGAGCCAAAATATCGAGCTGCGACCCTCGTGTTCCTTCAGGGTAAATAGCCGTTGCCAACGCAATATGTCCCTTTAATACCTTGGTGTAGTCTTTTTTCATTTGGGGAGTGATTTCACCCAGGGCAACTGTGCGTGTTATGTCCGTTGTGCCATGCATAAATTGGGCTCCCGAATCGATAAGCAGCAATCCTTTGGGCTCGATGGTTGAATTGCTCTCGGGAGTGGCACTGTAGTGAACAATGGCTCCGTGCGCAGCATAACCGGCAATGGTGCCGAAACTTTCACCCATATACTGATCTTGCTTCGAGCGGAATTCTCGTAACTTTTCCGCAATGGTCATTTCCGTTACCTTTCCTGTAGGTACGGCTTTTTCCAACCACATATAAAATCGGGTCAATGCCACTCCGTCTTTCACCATTGCGCGGCGAAAACCGTTGAGTTCGGTCTCGTTCTTCGTACTTTTCATCAGGTCAATTGGCGAAGGGAGATCAATGACCTTACATCTTTCGGAAAGTGCTTTATAGAGGGAATAATTTATTTTGCTTTCCGTTACGCAAACCGTTGTTTTTTCGGGAAGTTTTTCGATATAATCGAAGATATGGTTATAATCTGCCGTTTTTACACCTTGCGATTGCAGTTCCGAAGCGATTGTCTGAGTGAGTTTGTTGGGATCGATAAACAAAATCGATTCATTTTTCGAAACATACCCGTAGGCAACAGCCACCGGATTGTATTCAACATCATTGCCGCGGATGTTAAATGTCCACGCAACGGCATCGAGTGTTGCGATAACAATGCCCTCAGCTCCTGCTTTATCAATTTCCTCAACGATTCGTTCAATTTTGTTTTTTGTCGATTCTCCCGTAATCTCTTCGGGGAGGGTAAAAATTTTGTTTTTGGGTATTTCGGGTCGATCTTTCCATATTTCTTCAAAAGGATCAAATCTCGTTTCCGTTTCAATCCCTTTTGACGCGAGTTTGTTTATCAGATTTTTGGCTTCCGAAGCGGCATACACCATTCCGTCGATGCCAACTTTTCCACCCTTTCCTACCTGTTCAATGATCCAATCGACCATATCCGGTGTTTCGGGCATACCCATTTTATACAAATCGAATCCTGTTCCTTCCAGTTGTTGTGCAGCTTGAAGAAAATAGCGCGAATCGGTCCATACACCTGCCTGTTTCCTTGTGATTACTGCTGTGCCTGCCGATCCGGTAAAGCCGGTAATCCATTTTCTGCATTCCCATCTTTTTGGTGGATATTCGCTTAAATGTGGATCGGTGCTTGGAACTATGAAAGCATCCAGATGCTGCTTTTCCATGAATTTTCTCAAAGCCGAAAGCTTTTCGATGATTTGATTGGGTTTTGTTGTCATGTCCTTTTTTGTTTTTCAAACAGCAAATGTAAGAACAATTCGTTACATTTGAGCTTTAAAAAAGTTGAAATTAATGAAAACGGTTATAGAACTGAAGAACATGCGTTTTTTTGCGCATCACGGTGTATTTTCTCAGGAAACGGTGGTTGGGAACGAATTTGTG
This sequence comes from uncultured Dysgonomonadaceae bacterium, assembly GCA_964444915.1. Lineage (GTDB taxonomy): Bacteria > Bacteroidota > Bacteroidia > Bacteroidales > Dysgonomonadaceae > Anaerorudis. The sequence continues at coordinate 23,541 of CAYUIY010000004.1, read as the reverse complement.
GTAAATCTGCGTATCGAAGCCGATTTTTCTAAAGCTTGCAAAACAGACAACATTGAAGATACTATAAATTACGCTTCTATATACGAATTAGTGAAATCGGAGATGCTAAAGCCCTCGCGACTTATGGAAAATGCAGCCTATCGGATATTGGAACGAATAAAAGCGTCGTTTCCGCAAATAGTGCATCTTGAAGTGAGGATGGCCAAAATGAATCCTCCGGTGGGAGGGGAAATGGAATGCAGCGAGATTTCCCTTAGTTGTTAAAGCCGAATGCTTTTGTTTTCTTTTTTCTAATTACGTTCAAAATCGAAGTACTGTACCGCGGCTAATATTTCGGTTTTTAAGATTGCGCCAATTTTTTCCTACTGTCTACGTTCTAAAATTAAGACCGTATCTAATTTTTACTCCCCGCCGCACATTTGTTTTAAGGTTGAAGCAAATGTGTGCTCTCGTCTCCACTTCTGTTTTAAAGACGGGCAAAAACTTTTCCTGTTTTCCACATCCTAAAATTCATGTTGAGGCAATTTTTTGCTCCTGTCCAAACCGTTTTTTTATGTTGTACCGATTTTTTCGTGCCGTACAAACTTCTTTTTTGTGTTGAACCAAATTTTTCATGCTGTGCAAACTCCTTTTTTTCTGTCGGAGCAAATTTTTCTTCCCTTCCAAACATTCATTTTAGGGTCGTACCATGGTTTTCCTCTGTTTTCAACAACATAATTTAGGTACTTCGGTGGTAATTATTAAATTATGTTGTCATAATTAGAGTAAAACCGCCGTTCCGCTCCGATTTTGATATCATTATTTAACCACAACGCCCGTAAAACTTAAATCATGTTGTTGAAATTGGAGCACAACGCACGTTTTATACCTTTCACAACATCATTATTTGATGAAAACAGACGTGAATCCCCGAACACGTCATTAAAATCGGGGGCAAAAACGACGCTTAATCCCTTTTACGGTATCGTTATTCAGCCGAAAAGGGTGCTAATCTTGAGTCATGTTATTGAAATCGAAGCAAAACAAATGCATCACACTTTTCGAGTTATCAATTTTTAACCGGAACGGCGATTTAATGTTTTTTATATTATCGGGAAAAATCAAATAACCGAAAGCCCACACAAAATCTTCTTGATCATCCGATTTATGTATCGTAAAAATGATGATTTGGCTCTAATTTTGTATCTTTGTATAAATTTTCCGAATAAAAATGGATGAGAATTTAATTGAAGTGGCGAATGTAGCCGAAACTTCCGGTACGAAAAACGAGCCGCTGATGTTACGGACTGAGAATCTGGTAAAAAAATATCGGACACGTACCGTTGTGGATCATGTTTCCATCAATGTGCAGCAGGGAGAGATTGTTGGGCTGTTGGGGCCAAACGGTGCCGGAAAAACCACCACCTTTTATATGGCAGTGGGATTGATTGTTCCAAATAAAGGCGAAATTTATCTTGGCAACACCAACATAACCAACTTTCCTGTTTATAAACGTGCACGGCACGGAATTGGTTATTTGGCACAAGAACCATCCATTTTTAGGAAGATGACGGTGGAAGACAATATTAGGGCTGTGTTGGAGTTTACCGACAAAACGCCGAATGAACAAAAGCAAAAACTCGAAAGTCTGATTTCGGAATTCGGATTGCAAAAAGTACGAAAAAATCAGGGAGATCGTTTATCCGGTGGTGAACGCCGTCGGGCCGAAATTGCACGTTGCTTGGCTATAGATCCTAAGTTTATCATGCTCGATGAACCTTTTGCCGGTATTGATCCTATTGCTGTGCAAGATATTCAATCCATTGTAGCTCAGTTGAAATATCGCAACATTGGTATTTTGATTACCGATCACAATGTAGACGAAACACTAAGTATTACCGATCGTGCTTATCTTCTTTTCGAAGGAAGAGTGTTGTTTCAGGGAACAGCGGAAGAGTTGGCTGCTAATCCAATTGTTCGGGAGAAGTATCTAGGTCATGATTTTGAATTGCGTCGTAAAAAATTTCAGGTACAATAAACTATAAACTATGGGTCGACTTCTTGCCATCGATTACGGGAAAAAACGTACAGGTATTGCAGTGAGCGATCCGTTGCAGATTATTGCCAATGGACTGACCACCGTTAAAACCTTAGAGATATTCGATTTTCTTCAAGATTATCTGCAGAAAGAAGAAGTAACAACGATTGTTGTGGGATTACCCAAGCAGATGAGTGGCGAGATGTCGGAAAATATGCAACGTGTTGAAGTTTTTGTCAATAAATTGAGGCAAAGGTATCCTTCTATTCCGATAGAGTATTATGATGAACGCTTTTCTTCGAAAATGGCGCATCAGGCGATGATTGACGGTGGATTGAAGAGAAAAGCCCGACAAAATAAGGCATTGGTTGATGAAATTAGTGCGACCATTATTCTTCAAGGATATATGGAAAGTAAACGAATGAAAGAGTAAAAAAATTATGGTTTTACCAATATACATTTATGGGCAACCCGTTTTGAGAAAAGTTGCTAACGATATTGATCCTGCAAATTATCCTCATCTAAATGAGTTGATCGAGAATATGTTTGAGACGATGTACAATGCCGATGGAGTTGGTTTGGCAGCCCCTCAGGTAGGTCTTGAAGACCGTATTTTTGTTGTCGATCTTACCGTCTTGGCAGATGAGAATCCCGAGTACGAAGGATTTAAAAAGGTGTTCATCAACGCGCATATTTTGGAGCGAACGGGTGATATTGCACTCATTGAGGAGGGTTGTTTGAGTTTGCCGGGTATCCATGAGAAAGTGCCGCGCGAAAACCGGATACGCATTCAATACCTCGATGAAAATCTGCAATTTCACGATGAAGAATACGAGGGTTTTAAAGCACGCGCCATTCAGCACGAATACGATCATTTGGATGGAATTCTGTTTGTAGACAGAATTACTCCTTTGCGCAAGAGATTGATAAAAGGGAAATTATCGAATATGATGAAAGGCAAAATCGATTGTCGTTATAGAGTGAAAACTTTAAAATAAAACAATAATGCTTTAGGTTTTATGTGTTAATAAGGCTTGATGAATTGCCATTTCATTTTTCCAACTCTCTTTTCCTTTTCAATGCTTCCAAGAAGTAATAATCGGCATAATTGAGCGGCACGTCCACTTCCGAGTTGTGAGGTAAGCTGCCTACCGAATGCATAAGTAAAAAATAGCCGTTTTCGCCTACTTTTGCTCTATATGCGGGGCTTGCAAGGGTATTCATGATGTTGTCTGCCCACGCTTTGTAATCTTTTGCAGTCGAATAGGTCGATATTTCATACAAGGCCTATGCCAAAATTGCTGCTGCCGAAGCATCGCGGCAGGTATTCGGAATATCGGGTGCATCATAATCCCAATAAGGAACCCCATCCTCGGGATAATGGGGATGGTTGGCAACGAATTCGAGGGCTTTTTCTGCCTGATGCAGGTATTTCGGATCGTTTGTTTCGCGATAACACATTACGAAACCGTATATTCCCCATGATTGTCCGCGCGACCATGTACTTTCGTCAGAATAACCCTGATGCGTGTTTTTGTGCCGCACTGTTCCGTCGACAGGATCGTAATCCACTACATGCCACGTACTGTAATTCGGCCGATAATGATTTTTCATCGTTTGGTTGGCATGACTCACGGCTATGCGGTAAAAAGTGGAATCGCCCGATATTTTGGTCATCAATCCGTATTGTTTTGCGGCAAAATCCGTGTTTTCTGCTACGTAATCAGCGTTGGCCGTTTAGCCTTTCTTGTTTTTCCCTTTACAAAAGGAGAAACTCACTAATATGAGAGGCAGGCCTAATAAAAGAAATAATTTTTTCATTTTTTTCCTAATATTTTATCCATTACTCGGTTGGTGCGGGTTGCCGTGATGCAATTGCTTACCGGTTCGCTCCCTTTTCCGTTCAAATAATTGACAATGCTTTCGATGAGATAAAACTGGATGTTTTCTGGGTTTTTTTCTATGAATTCTTGTCGACCTTTATCGTTTTCCAGTGCGATGGGGGTGAAATCGAACGTAGAACAGGAAAGTTTTCCTTGTGTTCCTATAAAATCGATTGCATCCACATGAGTATTTTTTGATGCGACAAAACTCCAACTTCCGCTTCCGACCACGCCTGATTCGAAACGAAATGCTCCGCTTACCGAATCTTCCACCTCATATAATCCGGCTACATTGGAGGTAAATCCGCAGGCATTTTCAATCGGACCCAATATATAATCAAGAAGATCAAGTTGATGCGAAGCCAAGTCATAAAAATAGCCTGCGCCGGAAATTTCTTTTTTAACTCTCCATGGCAAATTATCTTTGTTGAAATCTTCTTTACGTGGTGCAACGGCAAAACGAATTTGTACTGTTGAAATATTTCCTATCGCTCCGTTATTGATCAGTTGTTTTACGCGGAGAAAATAAGGTAAAGTGCGGCGATAATAGGCCACAAAACAGGGAACGCCTGTTTCGTTTGCCACATTAACGATTTGTAGACATTCCTCGTATGAAGCTGCCAATGGCTTTTCCACATATACCGGTTTGCCGGCTTTCATTGTTTTGATGGCATATTCGGCATGTGATGCCGGTGGAGTAGCAACATATACGGCGTTTACTTCAGGGTCATGAATTAAATCATCGGCATTGTCGTACCATTTTTTAATTTCGTGTCGCAAAGCATAGTCTTTGGCTTTTTCGGTGTCTCGTCTCATTACGGCCACAACGTCGGATCCTTCTACTTTTTGGAATGCGGGGCCACTTTTCTTCTCCGTCACATTTCCGCATCCGATAAATCCCCAATGTGTCATTTTGTCTTCTATTTATCCGGTTTATATGGTTTACAAAAAATCTATTCTTTGTGTAAAAATGCATCGCATTCAATTAAGGAATGGAATGATTTGTTCGAATCGTTTTAGCCTTTTTATAGGAATAGACAGCAAGAAGGCTTATAAGCACAAAAGGGATGGATAAATAAAAAATCATTCCCCCCATTGTGTCGCTTTGTCCGTAGGAATGCATTCCGCTGAAAAAATAGTTCACGCCAAAAAACGTCATCAATACGGTTGAAAAGGCAATAATGGATAATAGATTGAACAACCAGTGGTTATTTCCTTTTTTTATCAGATGAATGTGAGTGACGATGGTATAGCTCACAATGGTGATCAAAGCCCATGTTTCTTTTGGGTCCCATCCCCAATAACGTCCCCACGATTCGTTTGCCCATATTGCACCCAGGAAAGTTCCGATACACATTAAGGCAAGGCCTACCAGCAACGAAAGTTGATTGATGATGCTCAATTCTTTTATCCGATAAGGGATCAACGAATTGCGGTCGTAAAAAATCATCAGCGTTAAATTGGCAATGCCAAGCAGAAAACCGATGCCGAAAAATCCGTATGCAGCCACAATCACAGCCACATGAAACATGAGCCAGGGCGATTTCAGTACGGGTACCAACGGATTGATTTGCGGATCCATCCAATTGAGTCCCGAAACAAAAAGGATGATTCCGCCAAAAAGTGTGGCCAATGCTAATGTAATGGTGCTACTTTTTCGCCCAAAGATAAAACCGGCAAGAACCGTTGCCCACGATGCATAAACCATTGTTTCGTAGGAGTTGCTCCAAGGAGCATATCCCGAAATATAAGCTCGCAATCCCATACCGTATACATGATAAATAAACAGCAAAAAAATGCCTCCGCTTGCTATTTTAATAACGGTGTCAATCCAGTGTTGCGATTTCAATAATCCCATAAAAGAGAAAAGCAGCAGCAATCCTCCCAAAACAAAATATCCAATTTGGCAATGACCAAAAACATCAAGGTGGTTATATCGGATCTCGGCTTTCAATTTTTTGGGATTGATTTGTAATGCTGCATCGTTCTTTTTTTGGTATTCACCAATCACTTGCAAGAGCTGATTGGGTTTGTTCCAATTGCCGCTTCTTAAAGAATGGTTTACTTCACTTAGATACCATGCAACCGAGCGAGTAATGAATAAAGAATCTTCTGTGGAAAATTTAGAGAGATCGCCTCCCGGTGCATACCAGCTACGACTAGGATCTGTTGGGTGAGGAAAAATGCAGAGCAGTTGCCTATTCAACAATTGGGAGACAATGTTGATGCGTTCGTCCAGCTTAATCAGATCTTTATCGAAGCTGCTCCGTCCGGCTTGCAGTTTACTGTATGCTTCTTGTAATTTAGGCAGCAACACGTAGTTTCCCCCTTCATCTATCAGTTGAAAATAAGCACAATAATCGTCGGGCAACCGATAATGACGGCTTATTTCTTTATTGGAAACGGCAATGAACGGAACCCGCATCCACATTTGCGGCATCGAAAGAAAGCTGAGCAGAAACTGATCGGAATTGAGCTTGCCTATAGTGGTTTCTTTGTGCACTTTGCGAAGTATTTCGGAAGAAAACGTATTGACCGGAACAATTCTTCCACCCCATTGCATGGGCAATTCGCCGAATCGTGCAGCATGTTGCGGATCGATTGCGTTTTTTTGCACCGCCTCCATCATATTCATGGGCGGCATATGTTGTGCCGATAGAGTACCGGGAAAAACAAGGAACAAGAGACACGTTATCGTGGATCGGTATGTTTTGTTCACTTTCTTCAGTTGCGAGTTCAATTGGCGGAATCGGGAGTTTTTTGTGGTGAAAACAAGAATGAATCCGATCAGCAGTAAAAAATAGCCGCTGTAGGTGATGGTTCTTCCCACTCCATCTTTATTCACAGAAAGAATGGTCCCCATCTCGTCTTCGTCAAAAGAGGCTTGAAAAAAACGATATCCTTTCACATTCAATACGTTGTTCATATAAATGTTTGCTTTGTGTATTGCACCATTTGCGTATTCAACAAGAAGGTCACTTTCGTAGGACGAAGGGCTTTCCGAGCCCGGATACCGAATCAATCTGAAGTCAATCAATTTGAGTGTAAAAGGCAGTGTTTCGTATTTGATGCCCTCGGGGGTGTTCAGGGCTATTTGGTTGGTTGTTTCTCCTTCACGAATATGAACCATTCCATCTTTTCCAAACAAATGGGTGATTAAGGCTCCTAGTAGAATGACGATAAAGGCAAAATGTACGACTACCAACGCCCATCGGCGACGTTGAAAATAGCGATATTTAATAACGATCATGACAAAATTCACAACCATAAGAAATTGCAGGAAAAAAAAGAGAGGGGAATGATAGATCAGCGATTTGGCAACATCGGTGCCGTGATATTTCTCGATAAAGGTGGCTGCAGCCAGTCCGAAAGCATAAAGCGCCAACAAGATAAAGGTAGTTAGGTAAGAGGATAAAAAACGTTTAAATTTTTTCATATTAATCCGAAATCCGACAGTTTATTTTATGCTTCATTCCATTGTTTGCGAAGCAATTCCACTGCTTCCGGAACCACTACGTTGCGATCGCCTTGTGCACCACATTCGAAACTGATATATTTATTGTACCCAATCATTTTCAATCCTTTGAACCCATCCACGTAATTGTCGGCTTCGCCGTCTTCTCCCGGCATACTGCGGCGTTTTCGGCTCGCTACATGTACGTGTTGCAGGTATTTTCCGCCGGAAATAAATGCTCCCATATCCGAAGTTTCTTCCCATGTCATGTGCCAAAAATCGCCCATGCATTTAATACCCGGATTGTCAATATCGCGGCATATGGAAGCGGCATCGGCAACCAAACGCAAATAGAAAGCCTCTTGTCGGTTGAGGGGCTCAAGAATAACCGTTGTGCCGTGTTCCTGTGCAAAATTGCCCATCTCATCGAGCTGTTCGCAGAGAAAATCGCGTGTTTCCTGCGTATGGGGCATAACGGGTTTTTGTGAGTTGAAAGCCGGTACCATAATTACACCGGTAGATTCCAATTCGCCTGCGGCAATGATGATTTCGTTCATTGTATCGCGACATTGTTTGCGAATGGCCGGATCGGATGAAAGGATGAAACCATCAAATCCGGCACATATGGCACTTATTTTGATATTTCGTCCTTTCAGTGCATTTTTAAGTTCGGGAATTCGTTTGGCGAGCCCTTTTCCGCCCGGTTCAAATCCCACAACGCCGTGTTTTTCCATGAAATCGAATTTCTCATTCAGGTTTTTTCCGGGAGGAATTCCTTCCTGAAACGAAAGGTTCAGTTGTGCTTTGGGAGATTTATTCGCAATTGATTTTTTTTCAGTAGACGAAGCAAAAACGGCGCGATTTCCTCCGGTAAGTACTGCGGCACCACCTGCAAGGGTTGTTTTTAAAAAGTTTCTTCTATCAAGTGTCATAATTCATTATTTTTTTTCGTGAGGTTTCCCCGGTACAGGTACAGTAAATACGCTCATATCCATTTTACCTATATTTAAATCTTTTGGGGTATAATCCAATGTTGATGCGATCATTGCATCCCATTTTGTTTCAAGACCTGTATAAGCCGATTCGCGCCCCATGATGGCTGCCATATTGGCAATAGCCGTTTCGGAAGCTTGTTCAATGGGTTTATTCGCGCGAATGCAATTGATCAGGTTGACATGCTCCAGTGTGTAAGGATCGGTTTGGCTGAAATTGTTCTTTTCTGCTTCTTGATCGTATTTCCAGACAACGTTCCCCGCAAGGTCTTTGATAACCGTTTCACCTTGAGTTGTCCACGATCCTTTGGTTCCTTGAATAAATTCGCTCACATTGTTGGCACATCCGTCTATTTGTCGGCACATGCTATGAAAATGGATACCGTTTTCCATTGTAAAATCGACGCTGAAATTATCGAATTGGTCGCCTGTGATGCGGCGATGACGAGAACCAAATCCAACGGCACTTATTGGTTTTAATCCCGTGAACCATGTGAAAACATCGATATTATGAACATGTTGTTCAACAATATGGTCGCCCGACAACCATTTCCAGTTCACCCAATCGCGGATCATATATTCAAAATCGCTCCATCCCGGTTGTCGCTCGCGGTACCACAACATTCCCTGATTCCAGTAAACCACACCCCCGGTAATTTCGCCAATTGCCCCATCCATAATTTTTTTATACGATTCCACATAGCTGCGTTGATGATGCCGTTGTGTACCTGTTATTACACACAGATTTTTTGCTTGCGCCTGTTTTGCCGCAGCTATAATAGTACGATATCCTACGGAATCTACACAAATGGGCTTTTCAAGAAAACAATGTTTCCCTTTTTCTACGGCATATTTGAAATGTTCGGGTCGGAAGAATGGGGGTGTTGCATCAATAATTATATCCACACCACTATCGATGACCTGTTTGTACGCATCCAGACCTACAAAACGTTTATCGGAGGGGATATCGATATTTTTTTCGTTTTTCAGTTTTTTGGCCAAGCTGTCCACTTTTTCTTGAAATACATCTCCTAATGCCACAATCGTTACACCGTTTGCCGCATTCAGGAAGTTGAAAGCTGCACCCGATCCGCGTCCTCCGCAACCGATTACACCTGCTTTCAATTCTTTTCCGTCAGCAGCCTTATCGGGAAGTTCCGGAATATAGTAGCTGCCGGGTTCTTTTATAGGGATGTTACCGTTTTTGTTTTTTCCACCTCCGCTGCACGAGGTCAGTAAACCTGCGGAAGATGTTGATCCGATTACACCAAGTGCTCCGGCCATTGCCGAGCTTTTTAGGAATGTTCTTCTGGTGAATTTGTTTTTTTTCATATCGATAAGTTTAGAATGATTGTTATTGATTTTGAACGATTGATGAGTCGGGTTCGCAGACCACGCGAAAACCAATTCCTTTGATATCGGAATACCACCAGATACTTTTGGGTTGTTGAGGATCGGTTTTCAGCCATGCTTCGTGATGAGTGTGGTCGCGAGCTGCGCAGCGTACGTCGGCTGCATCAGAAGTGTAATTTCCACCGCGCACGACCCATTCATCTCCTTCTGTAATCAATGGATTGATAGCGCCATTCGTTTTGTTGTATGCCTCAGGATCATATCTGTCGGCACAATATTCCATTACGTTTCCCAGTGTATTTTTTAATCCGAAGGGATTGGGTTGCACTACGTCGGGTTCCTGGGTCTTGTTATTGCTGTTTTTATTATAAATCACATACGATGCGATGGGCTCCGTTTTGGCTTTGAAAAATTTGCGCCAGAATCCCCGATCCGAAAAATCTTTGGGATTACCCGGGAAAAAATAAGGCATTTGGGTTTTTCCCCGTGTAGCATATTCCCATTCGGCTTCGGTAGGAAGTCGATATTTTTTGCCGGTTTTTAAAGACAACCACAGGCAGAATACTTCTGCTGCATAGTGGGTCATCGTTATAGCCGGCCGTTTTCCGCTTCCCCAGCCTTGATCGGGAAAGCCGAAGGGAGGAGTAGGACCTGAAATGGCGTCAACATCCAAAGCTTTCAGGTTGTTTTCATAGACTTCTTCTGGGGGTGTACGTCCTTCACTCATTGTTTCAGCATAAAATGCCCAGTATTGGTCCCAGGTTGTTTCTGCTTCTGCCATAAAGAATGGGGCGACAGTAACTTCATGCACCGGGGTTTCATTGGGTTCGTGGAAGGGTTCGTTATCAGGGCTTCCCATATTGAATGTACCTCCCGGAATAGCGATCATTTTAAATGATGCTGCCGTTCCGGGTATTTGCTCGATGTAATCGTCGAAAACCGTTACTTTGGTCGCTTCTTTATAGAACATACTTGTGTCTACTACCCCTTTATCATCACTTATTCCGGGGATCCCTGTCATTTTCCCATGAACGTAATTTGGGTTGTAATGGCCGGCATCCAAATGACAACTTATGCACTGTAAGTCAAGTTTTTTTGCATTCTCTTCATAATAGAGGTGGGCTGTAATAGCATCGTCTGTAACACCTTCCGGGAACAAGTTTTGATGACATTTTTCGCACGATTCGTTAGGTATATATTTTATGGCATATTCCAATTCCGATTTGCTTTCCCAATCAAAATCAGCGCTGTCTTTTGTAAGGTATCCCCATACATCTTTGAATCCGAGAGTAATCTTTGCTTTGTAATGATCCCACGTATTTTCGATTGGGGGGAGATGACAATCTACACAATTGGTCATAACACCGCTTTTGTTGTTTACGTGCATCGACAATTTCCATGTTTCTTCGACATGAGGATGGACATGGCAAATCATGCACGACTCGTTTGTCGAAAAGTAGACCGATGTTTGATATAGAGCAACAAAGAGAATAATACCTATAACTATTCCTAAAAGTAGATAAAAACTTTTTCGTTGATGAAATTTTTTTGGGGAGGCATTTTTCCCCTCAAAATCTTCTGTTCCTCTCATTCTTTTGAACTATAGAAGTATATTTACAGTTTGAATTGATTTAGTGAAACAATTGGTCGTAAAAATAATCATTTTTATTTTAACCGGTAAAATCATTGAAAAAACCGGAATATATTTTTTATTGCTATTCTTTTTTCTTGATTTTTGCGGCAAATCCTCCTCCCGGCATTAATTTAACAGAAATTTTTCGATTCTCTGGGACAGAGAAAATATCCCGTTTGTAATCGCGGGCAGCACGATCGGCGTTGATTCCGTCGCAGAACAATTCAACTTCGTAATTACATTGGTCGAGAAAAGATAAATCGATAGTTATGTCCCGCTTGTTCCAATTGGTTAAACCTCCCACATACCAAACGTCATCTTTCCTGCGGGCTATAGCAATATATTCGCCTATTGTGCCGTCCAACGCAAGGGTCTGATCCCAAACGGTTGGGATATCGGCAATAAAACGAGTACATTCAGGTTCCCGGAGATAATTCGAGGGGCTGTCACAAAGCATATTCAGTGGTGATTCGAATATCACGTATTCGGCCAATTGGCGGCAACGGGTGCCCTGGCTCATCGGCTCGCTGTTTATCGGGCGGTAATTTTCTTTTGTGGCGTTTCGCATAGCTCCTTGTGTATAATCCAATGGTCCGGCCAGCATTCGAATATATGGCATTGTTACATCGTAGGTTACCATATCTACCGATGGGGATGCCCATTTTACTTGTTCCAGGCCGTAAACTCCTTCAAAATTGACCACATTGGGATAGGTGCGATGCAGGCCTGTTGGTTTGTATGCGCCGTGAAAATCGATCATCAGTCCGTATTTGGCTGCCGTTTCGGCACAACGATAATAAAAATCGACCATGGCCTGGTCGTCTCTGTCCATGAAATCGACTTTAAACCCTTTGACTCCCATATCGGAATAGGTCTTGAAAACGTTTTCCATATCGCGATCGACCGCCCAATAACCTGCCCAAAGAATAATTCCCACATTGCGAGATTTTCCGTAATCTATCAGTTCTTGAATATTGATTTCGGGAATCACTTGCAGCAGATCGGCTTGTTTGTTTACAGCCCATCCTTCGTCCAGAATAACATATTCAATACCCTGTTTCGATGCAAAATCAATGTAGTACTTATAGGTCGAATTATTAATGCCGGATTTGAAATCCACCCCGTAAAGGTTCCAATCGTTCCACCATTCCCATGCCACTTTACCGGGTTTGATCCAGGATGCATCTTTTACTCGTGAGGGTTCAGCCAATAGATACACCAGGTCGTTATCCAGCAGCTCTTTGTCGTTTGTAGAAACGGCAAATACGCGCCAAGGGAAATGACGACTCCCTTTGCATTTAGCAATATAGTTTTCTCTCTCGATAACTAATCCCTGTAGCATATTGTGTCCGCCTTGTTTTACGTGTTTAGGATAGGGGGCGAACACTCCCTGCAGCGATTGGTCTTCTCCTTTGTTCAGATAAAGTCCCGGATAACTTTCAAGATCAGCTTCAGTAATGCACAGCTTTTTTCCGTCGTTGAGTTCCACAACCAAGGGCAAAAACATTAACCGATTTTTATCCAGTTCGCTCAATTTCAAATGGGAATAGGTATTTTCAAACGAGTTGAAAAACTGTTCATCAAATGTTTGCGGATTGTCTTTCCGAACATAGGGAACTATGGTCGGATAATTGTGACTGAATTGAAGCTTTACTTCTTCGTTTTGAATCCAAATGCTGTCTTTTTCATTAGCTGCAAACCGATATGCCACGCCTTGATCATACGCTCTGAAAATTATGCCGTAATTTCCCTTGAAATTCAGAATGAGCTCATTATATATGTCAGGGATTTCTTTTTTCTTGTAGATAGTTGAAACAACGGTGTGATTAACGCTCTGTGTCTTTTTGCTTTTCAACTTGGGCTTTTCACCCCACACGCTGCCGTCGGCAAGTGTAATGGAAATAGAAGAGGGAGCAATTACTTCTGTTTGTTCGTGATTTACGGAAAATCGGATTTTATCGGAGATTTCTACATTTACCAGTAATTTACTGTTGGGCGATTTCAATACATACGATTTGGCCATAACACTTGTAGAAAAAAGAGTTGAGAGAATAATCATGTGTAAAGTTTTCATATGGATTACAATTTTATTTGTTAGAACATCGGTTGAAATTCATTGCCTTTGATGTTGAGATAATCTGCGTCTGTGCGAGAGCGAAACATTGGATTGCTTAAAGTCTATTTTTTTCATAAAACGATAAGATTCAATGGCACCCGCTTCACGGTTCATCCTGTTGTCTTCCCATTCTACCGATAAAGGACCTTTGTAGCCGATATCATTAAGTGCACGAATAATATTTTCAAAATTAATTTTCCCTCGGCCAAGACTTCGAAAATTCCAATATCGGCGATAGTTGCCGAACTCTGTATGGCCGCCGTAGAGACCGGCTTCTGTTGGTACGTCGCTCCAATAAACATCTTTCATGTGAACGTGAAAGATGCGATCAGCAAATTCATAAATAAATCGAATGTAATCAACATGTTGATATCCCAGATTGGCGGGATTGTAATTGAATCCGAAAGCCGAGTGGTTATCGAGGGCATTCAGAGCTAAATGTGCCGTATGAATATCAAATGCGATTTCAGTAGGGTGGACCTCGAGAGCAAATTTTACTCCAAGTTTTTGAAATTCATCAAGGATAGGAATCCAACGCTGTGCAAATTCTTCATATCCTTTTTTAATCGTGCCGTCAGGTATGGTAGGGAAGGGGTAGACCATATGCCATATAGGGCTTCCGGTAAAGCCTACTACTGTGTCTATTCCCAGCATTTTTGCTACTTTGCCCGTTTTAATTATTTCTTCTGTCGCCCGTTGTCGCACACCCTCGGGGTTTCCGTCGCCCCAGATATAATCCGGCAAAATTTCTTTATGGCGTTCGTCAATAATAGCATCGCATACGCATTGTCCTACGAGATGTGCAGAGACAGTATATAGATTGAGTCCGTATCTTGTGAGGAGCGCTCTCCTTTCGTCGCAATATGCCTGGTTGGCTTTATCGATTTCCAGATGATCACCCCATGTACAAAGTTCTAGCCCATCGTAACCAAACGATTTTGCTCTCTTACACATTTTTTCAATGGGAAGATCGGCCCATTGTCCGGTAAATAATGTTATTGGTCTTGACATGTTATTTGAAGTTAAAGATTTTACAATTTCATTCACTAAATTTTATTTATTTAGTTGTGTCGTTGTATCCCGATTTTACCCTAGTTCCAGATGTTTTGGATTCTTTGTTCACACGAGCGGAGAGATTGTAAAGTACAACCGGACTACAATACAGGTATCTCAGATATTTGCAGTGTAAGGGCTGCATGAATTTATTGGTCTATTGTTGTAGTGTAGCTTCTCTACTCACCATTTCCATTTTGAACTGCCTATTTATAATATAAGCCGCCTAGGAAAGTTTTTAGAATCGTTGATAAAAAATTTTGACTTTAAAATTAGTCATTCTTTCGGAAGGAAACAACCTGCTTACTAAAAGAAACTTAAATTCCAATGAATTTTTCAAGGTATTTTTCTCTATCATTTTTATAATCCTCCCCCATCCAAAATGTTTTGAATGTTATAACTCGCAAAATTTTTGGGAAGTTATTTTTAGAAAGGAATTATCGCTTCGATTTATTTTCGATGATATTTCTTGCTCTTTCTATAATTGTGTCGATTTTCTTTTCAGCGTCAGAAGGAAGCATCATGACTTCTACATCGGGATCGATTCCGAATTCAATATGTTCTTTTTCGGCATTAAACATGGGGCAGGCTGAAAACCGTACCGACCATCCGTTCGGTAGTTCCGATGAAAAAGGTAATCCACTTCCGCCGCCGGTTCTATCTCCCACAATGGTGGCGTTTGGAGCATATTTCATAATGCTTACAAATTCGTTGGTAGCGCTGTAACATCCTCTGTTGGTTAGCACAACTACCGGTTTTTGATATCGGATTCCTTTATGACTTTCAATGTATTTTGGATATAATGGAGAGAAATCGTTATGTCCCGGTCCTGTTTTGTGGGAAATATATCCGATAAGTGTTTTTTCGTTAAAGAAACGACTGGCGATTCGTTCTACATTTACCAGGCTTCCACCACCGTTATCACGCACATCAATAATCATTCCTTTACAAATAGCCATTCGGCTTAAAATTTCCGAAAGACCTGAATTGCTGACATCATTAGAGAAACTGCCGTAGTACACATAACCAATATTATCTTCAAAAATCTTGTACTTCATTCCACTTGCAATAAGATAGTCTGTTCCGAAATATTCTTTTTGAATGGTGGGATCAAAATTTGCGGGAAAGTCTTCTTGCCATTTCCAATAACGCGACATGTCGTGAGAGGCAATCAGATTGACGTGACCGTCTTGTAGCTCTTCCAACATTTTCCCTAACAGTTTGAATAACGATTCGCTACTCATGGTATTTGTAACTCGTGGACTGTAGGCGTGGTATACCGAATCCCAATCAACATTCTTGTAGGAGAAAAAACAATAGTGTCGATCCATAATTGTCCAGAGAGCTTCGAAATTACCTCTCGGCGTGTTGTCAAAATCCATTACCTGCATTTCGCAACCAGAGAGAAGATAGATTGCTGCGGTTATTAAAAGAAGGGAAACTCGCGATCGTATTGTTTGCATTACTGATTCGTTTGATGTTGTTGGGTTAGCATGGTATTCCGCATAACAGGAAAATTTTCAGCAACATTTTTTGCCCCAAGGAATTTTATCAATTCTGCGGCGGTGTCTGCCTTCTTCAAAGGGTGTATTTAAGAATACTTCCAGAATTTCGGAAATTTCTTTCTCCGACAAAAAACGACCGGGAAGCGAAAGGATATTTGCATCGTTATGTGCACGAGCATAATAAGCTATTTCTTTGTTCCAGCACAATGCGCCGCGAATACCCTGATGTTTGTTTACCGTCATATTGATTCCGTTTCCTGTTCCACAAATGGCTATGCCCGGATAACACTCCCCTTTTTCAACCGCCTCTGCCAGGGGATGCCCATAGTCGGCATAGTCTGCACTTTCGGCAGAGTATGTTCCAAAATCTTTGTATGGAATGCCTCTTTCCGTTAGGAATTTTATCACATATTGTTTAGCGGCGAAACCCGCATGGTCTGAAGCTATGCCTACGGGTTTCTTGCTATTATTGACTAACGACATATTCGTATTGTATTTATTCCCAAATGGGCTTTTTATTTGTTTAATAATTTTTTCACCTGGTTATAAACGTTTTGAGCGGTATAACCCAGTTTTTCGTCAAGTACTTTATATGGAGCCGAAAATCCGAAAGAATTCATACCCCATATGGTTCCGTCTGATCCGACAAGTCCTTGAAGAGTTACAGGTAACCCGGCTGTCAATCCGAATTTCTTTTTGCCTTTCGGTAAAACAGATTCCTGGTATTCGATGCTTTGGTTTCTGAATAATCCTTCTGAGGGGACGGATACGATGCGTAATTTTATGCCCTCTTTTCGCAACAATTCTGCACCTTCAACCAGCGTTGAAACCTCGGAGCCGGAAGCCAGCAGTATCACATCGTAGTCGGGATCATCTTCAACAATATAAGCACCTTTTTCGGCCTGTAAGGCTTCTTGATAACGAGATGTTTTTGCCGGAAGGTCTTTAATATTTTGTCGTGAAAATATTAAGCCGGTAGGTGTTTTGGCATTTTCTATTGCCATTTTCCATGCAACGGTGGTTTCGTTTGCATCGGAAGGACGAAGAACTAACATCGAATTTTGCCCACTGTGATTTTGCAATTTTTCCATCAAACGGATTTGGGCTTCTTGTTCAACCGGTTGATGGGTTGGTCCATCTTCTCCTACACGAAATGCATCGTGAGTCCAGATGAAAATAACCGGTTTTTCCATTAATGCAGCAATGCGAATGGCCGGTTTCATGTAATCGGAGAACACGAAAAATGTTCCACAAGCAGGAATTACACCCCCATGCAAACTCATCCCGATGCACAGGCAGGCCATCGTAAATTCTGCTACACCCACTTGTAGAAATGCTCCTGAAAAGTCCCCTTTGGCAAAAGGACGGGTATGTTTTAAAAATCCATCTGTTTTATCGGAATTTGAAAGATCGGCTGAAGCTACTACCATATTTTCCACTTTTTGGGCAAGGGTTTCCAATACATTTGCCGAAGCGGCACGAGTGGCAATATTTGGTTTTTGTTGAATACTACTCCAATCGATATCGGGTAGTTCGCGTGCAAACCATTTTTCTTTTTTGATGGCCAATTTCGGATTTGCTTTTGCCCATTCGTTGTACCGTGCTTTTTTTGCAGCAACAATTTCTTTTAATTCTTCCCTTCTTTTTCGGTATAATTCAGCAACTTCGGGGAAAATTTGAAAAGGATCATTCGGATCACCACCAAGATTTTTTATTGTTTTTTCAAAATCTGCTCCTGCTGCGCTTAACGGTTGTCCGTGGGTAGAAATTTGTCCTTCAAATGATGAACCGTCGTGTGCTACAGCGCCTTTTCCCATGATTGTTTTACCGATAATGAGGGTAGGTCGTTCCTTTTCTGCTTTTGCTTCGTTTAGTGCGTTGCGAATTTCGTCCACATCGTGTCCGTCAATGGTAATTACTTTCCAGTTCCAAGCTTCGTATTTTTTGGCCACATTTTCGCTGGTAACAATCGATGTCTTTGTGGAAAGCTGTACATCATTGGAATCGTAAAACATAATGAAATTATCCAATCCCAGATGTCCTGCAATACGTCCTATACCTTGAGAAATTTCTTCTTGTATGCCGCCATCCGAAATATATGTATAAATGGTTTGATCCATGATATCTCCTAAACGGGCTTTCAAAAATTTGGCAGCAATTGCAGCACCTGCAGCAAAAGCATGTCCTTGTCCGAGCGGGCCGGATGTATTTTCGATTCCCCTTTCCACATCAATTTCGGGGTGTCCGGGGCAGGGGCTTCCCCATTGACGGAATTGTTTTAATTCATCTAATGAAAATTTTCCGCACAGGCACAATACCGAATAGAGCATCGGAGACATATGGCCGGGATCAAGGAAGAAACGGTCTCGGGATTCCCATGTGGGGTTTTCGGGGTCATATTCCAGAAATTCGCTGAATAATACGTTTATAAAATCAGCACCACCCATTGCTCCGCCCGGATGTCCCGATTTAGCTTTTTCGACCATTGATGCGGAAAGAATGCGGATGTTATCCGCAGCTTTGTTCATTAATGAATTGTCGTTCATAAGTTTATTTTTTTTTGATCTTTTTTATTTTTACAAAATTTATGGTACTACAAGAAATGGTTCTATTATCGCAAAGATATATTTTTTTCGGGAACATGCCATTTAAAATGGATATTGTTTTTTAAATTTGTAATTTTGTGATTAACACATGACACTGAGTAAAAACAAAATAAAGTATATTCAATCGCTAAAGGATAAAAAGCGCCGTATGGAATACGGTACTTTTGTTGCCGAAGGAAAGAAGTTGGTTTCCGATTTGTCGGTTTCGTGTCGATGTCAGTTCATTGCAGTTTTACCGGAACTATTGGGTGAGTTTGCATTTTTAAAAGATAAAGGTGTAGAAATTGTTGCTGCCTCCGAGGAAGAGTTGAAAAAAGCTTCATTTCTAAAAACGGCGCCACCGGTTATTGGCGTGTTTTATCAACCCAAAAATGATTTTTCTATTGCTGATCTCAAAAATAACATCCATTTAGTATTGGATGGCATTCAGGATCCGGGGAATATGGGAACAATTGTTCGTATAGCCGATTGGTTTGGCATTGAGAATATTTTTTGTTCGCCCGATACCGTGGATATTTATCTTCCGAAAACCGTTCAGTCTACAATGGGAGCTATTGCGCGAGTAAAAGTGCATTATACCGATTTGAACAATTTTTTGAAGAATAATTCCGACCTGCCTGTTTACGGTACTTTTCTTGAAGGTGAAAATATTTATGACGCTAAACTTTCGGTAAATGGTTTTATTGTGATGGGTAATGAAGGAAGCGGTATTCGCCCTTCTGTTGAAAAATGGGTTAACCACCGATTGTTCATTCCGAATTACCCGGCTTCACGCCCAACATCAGAATCGTTAAATGTGGCAGCTGCTGCAGCAATCGTTTGTTCTGAGTTTCGAAGGAGGGGATAAAAAAATCACGTATCGTCAAAAATACGTGATTACCTAAAACAAATCATGAAAGAATGAAAAAACTGTTCCCAATTAATTCAATATGGGGTGGAAGATGGGATTCGAACCCACGACTTACGGAACCACAATCCGTCGCTCTAACCAACTGAGCTACAACCACCATTCAAATTTGCGCCTGCAAAGATAATAATTTTCTTCAAATAAAGGAAAAAATCAATCGTTTTTTTCTATTTATTTGCGATTTTGGTTCTTGTTATAGGGAAAAATGCTATATTTGAAGTCTTATCATTTAAAATTATTAAAAGGAATTTATTGTGGAAAATCGAGTTAAACTTTCTGTATTGGGTATTTCGTTTAGCCAAGTGCAAGCAGGAGCATATGCACTTATTCTTGCCGAAGAAAACGGCTTGAGACGGTTGCCGATTGTCATAGGTACTCCCGAAGCGCAATCTATTGCTCTCGTAATAGAAAATATAACTCCTCCGCGACCATTGTCTCACGATCTTATTCATTCCATTTTTAAAGCGCTTAATATCGAATTGGTAGAAGTGTTTATTCATAAATTTGAAAATGGTGCCTTTTATTCGGAGCTGTTGTTGCGGCAATACGGTAAAGAATATCGAATAGATTCGCGAACTTCTGATGCGGTGGCCATTGCCATGCGTACAGGTTCGCCTATTTATACCACTGAAGCGATTATGAAAAACATGGCCATTGTTTTTGATGAAGGGATATCGGCATTCTCCGGAGAGCAATCTTCAGAAAGCGAAGAGGATAAAGTTCCGGACGATCTTTCTCACCTTCGTATTGATACATTAAAAAACCGACTTGAAGAAGCAGTCAGGGAAGAAAATTACGAATTGGCTTCGCGTCTTCGGGATGAAATCAAACGGCGGGAAAACAAATCGTAATTTCATCGATACATGTCTGATGCACTTTTTTATTGCCCCAATATCAGAGAGAATCCTCAACTTTCTGAGCAGGAATCGCATCATTGTATCAAAGTGTTGCGCATGAGAGAAGGCGATAGGTTAACTATAACCGATGGGAGAGGATATTTCTACGATTGTATTCTTACAGAGGCTCACCCCAAACATTGTGTAGTAGGAATTGAGAAAGAGATTTTTCGCGGTAAAAGTTGGAATTTTTACCTTCATATAGCTTTTGCTCCTACTAAAAATATGGAGCGAAATGAGTGGTTTGTCGAAAAAGCAACAGAAATAGGCATAGATGAAATAACTCCCATACTTTGTCGGTTTTCCGAACGGAAAGAAATTAAATCGGAACGACTGAGAAAAATCATGGTTTCGGCCATGAAGCAATCTTGGCAGGCAGTTTTGCCCTCTTTAAGCGAAATGATTTCTTTTCAAGAGTTGATCTCGATGCCTTTTGCTGGTCGAAAATTTATAGCCCATTGTTATTCATCGATGGAAAAGAAGCCGTTGACACAAATATATAGAAAAGGCGAAGAGGCTTTACTATTAATAGGACCTGAAGGTGATTTTAGTGAAGAAGAAGTGCAAGAAGCCATGAAAAAGGGTTTTGAGCCGATTAGTCTCGGTGAAAACCGTTTACGAACAGAAACGGCATGTTTGGCAGCCTGCCATACGGTGCATGTGTTGAATCAATTGTAATAATGACAAAAGAAGAACGCTTTAAAAATGTGTTGCAATGGTTTGCAGCAAATGCACAATCTGCAACAACGGAATTGCATTACGATGATCCTTTTCAATTGCTGATAGCGGTAATTTTATCGGCCCAATGTACCGACAAACGAGTGAATATGATTACGCCCTCTTTATTTGAAGCATACCCTACACCTGAGGTTTTGGCTGCGGCTTCGCCTGACGAAGTATATGAATACATCAAATCGTGTTCCTATCCAAACAACAAGGCGAAAAATCTGGTAAAAATGGCGCAAAAACTGGTGAATGATTTCGGAGGGGAAGTGCCTTCGGATATCGATTCGTTATTAACGTTGCCGGGCGTAGGGAGAAAGACGGCAAATGTAATGCTTGCTGTTGCGTTTGATGTACCTGCTATGCCCGTGGATACACATGTTTTCAGGGTTTCGAATCGCCTGGGATTGACTGACAATGCTAAAACTCCGTTGGAAGTAGAAAAAGAGCTGGTGAAATATATTCCGGAAGAGTTGTTGTCGAAAGCCCATCATTGGTTGATTCTTCATGGGCGATATGTATGTACGGCACGAAAACCAAAATGTGGGGAATGCGGGCTTCGAGAATATTGTAAGTACTATGAGTACAAAGTAAAGGGTAATTTAACTCAACTCTGAAAAAGAGTTTTGTCTCCTATTAAATAAATTATCAACCGGGTTACGATGCGGGAAAAATTTTTGATTGAAAATGCATTTACAGATCTTGACTTAACGAGTCGGGCCTTGAAGCATATAGTCGCGTAGATTGTTGCAAACTATCCAAGTGTCGCAGTACATTGTCTCTAACCATCAGAAAACTATCTCTCAATTCGGGCTTTACAGGTAAAGTAGGTGGTGACTCCATGGTGAGTGGATTGATTGGCTGATTGTTTTTGTATACACGGAAATCGAGATGCGGCCCCGTAGATAAGCCGGTTGATCCCACGTAAGCGATGATATCTCCTTGTTTCACGATACTTCCTTTTTTGATTCCTTTGGCAAACCGACTCAAATGCATATAGGTTGTAGTATACACACTGTTATGTTTCACCTTCAGATAGTTTCCTCCTCCGTTTTGTTGATATCCTTTTTCAATCACTACACCATCGCCAATTGTTTTTACCGGTGTACCTACAGGTGCAGCATAATCTACACCATGGTGTGCCCGGTATCGTTTCAGGATAGGATGATAACGGGAATTGGTAAACCTGGAGGTGATGCGGAAGAAGTCGAGAGGTGATTTCAGAAATTCCTTTCTCAGACTATTGCCTTCTTCGTCGAAATATTCTATAACCGAATCTTGTTCAAAAGGAATTGCACAGTATGCTTTGCCCTGATGCATAAAAACCGCACCTTCTATCGAAACTATGTCCACAAAGGTAGTATCATCGATATAGGCTTCATCATACATCAGACGAAATGAATCACCCTCTTTAATGTCAAAAAAATCGATTTGCCAGGCATAGAGATCGGATAGTTTAAGCGCAAGCTGTGGTTGTGCTTCGGTATCGATGATCGCATTCCATAACGAAGAAGTGATTGTTCCTTCGGTATATTTTCGTTGCAGGGTGATAGGTTTCTCACCTTCATATGCTTTAATGTTGTCTGAAGAGAGATCTACTACTACATATTCGGTTTTTGATTTTTCAAAAACAAGATACTCAATGTTTGAAGTGGAATCTTGTGTTGTGATGGCCGCATAGGTATTCCCGATTTGTAGTTTTGACGGGGAATAATAGAAAGAAACAACTTTACTTATTTTATCAGATATTACCCCTGTAAATCCCAACCCTGTTAATATAGAAGCAAGGTAGTCGCCTTTTTTTATTTTATACCGGTTAACATTTAACGAATCGATGCATATTCCATATTCATGGATATGAGATGTTTCTATTTGATCCGCTGAATCGGGGTGAGGCTCCTTTTGCTTTAATCCACACGAAGTGATATGAAAGATAACCAGTAAACTTAAAACTATCTCATAGGGTCTTTTGATTATTTCTTTTTGCCGTATGTTGTCTTTGATCATTAATGGAGTCATAGTTATCAGGTAATTAATGAGCCCCCTTCTATAAGTCTTTGGGTGGAGTTATTGGAGGGGGCTCATTAATTCAAATTTAATTTTGTATTGAAAACTTATAGATACACCTACTGGTATATTTTTCTCCCGGTTTCAAGTACGGAGATGGCCAATTGGGCTTGTTGGGGGAATCGGGATATTTTTGTGTTTCTAGACAGATGGCTGCATGTTTGTTATAAACAATGCCCTTTTTCCCTGTGACTGTTCCATCAAGGAAATTACCTGTATAAACTTGCAATCCGGGTTCCGTTGTATAAACTTCCAGTCGAATATTGGTTTGAGGACAATATACGGCAGCGGCAAGTTGAGAAACATCGCCTTGTGTATTCAATACCCAGTTGTGAT
>CAYUIY010000003.1:0-46499 GCA_964444915.1 uncultured Dysgonomonadaceae bacterium | reverse complement strand
TAAACCTCCATAGTGGACTTGCACCACCAAGTTATTTACCATGCACGGCACACAGCAAAAAGGAGGCGAAAAATTTTCGCCTCCTTTTTTATTTTCAGCCCCCATACGCAAACCTAAAATTGCATATTCGTTCCTATCGGGATTCTTACTTTTCCCTTTTTATTTGAGAGTTTCAAACATTTTAACCAACACAATAACCTTTGGAAAACACTATTGGTCCTCTTTCTGTTTTTTCCACCCGATAATTTCTATCGTATCCAAAGCTATGGTTAATTCTTCATTGGTGGGAATTACAACAACTTTTACTTTTGAATTCGGTGTGCTGATCAACGCCTCTTTGGAACGAATCGAAGCATTTAATTCTTCATCGATTTCAAGTCCTAAATATTCCATATTTTTGCAAACCTCACTGCGGGTCGACATTTGATTTTCTCCTACTCCGCCGGTAAATACCAAAACATCCAATCCTCCTAAAACAGCAGTATAAGAACCAATATACTTTTTTATGCGATAGTTATACATACGCATTGCCAGTATAGCACGCTCATGCCCCTGCTCAATAGCTGCTTCTATTTCACGCATATCCGAAGAAACACCCGAAATACCCAGTACACCCGAAAATTTATTCAATAATCGAGAAATACCTTGCGAACTGAGATGTTCTTTATCCATAATATAAGTAATTGCACCGGGATCTAAGTCGCCCGAACGTGTTCCCATGATAAGCCCCTCTACAGGCGTCATTCCCATACTTGTATCGATAGATTTTCCATTTTTAATAGCTGTAATCGATCCTCCGTTACCCAGATGGGCAGTAATCATACGCTGCTCTTCATAAGGGACATTCAAAAATTCGCACGCCCGTCTAGAAACATAACGGTGACTCGTGCCATGAAATCCATAACGGCGAATGCCGTATTTTTCATAGAGAGAATACGGTAAGCCATACATATATGCATACTCGGGCATTGTTTGATGGAATGCTGTATCAAAAACAGCCACCTGTGGAATCCCCGGAATAAGCTCCGAAATAGCATTTATTCCTTTTAAATTGGACGGATTATGCAATGGCCCCAAATCGATGCATTCTTTTACAGCATCTATCACTTCCTGGGTAATGAGCACACTCTTGTTGAATTTCCTTCCTCCATGAAGAACGCGATGCCCTACCGCATCAATTTCGTCAAGCGATCGAATACATCCGTATTTTTCGCTTAACAACACACCCAAAATGTATTCGATCCCTATCCTGTGTTCCAGAATCTCGCCTTCGAGCATTACTTTTCGTCCGTCCGGTAGAGTGAATTTAAGAAAAGAGCCTTTTAAACCGATCTTTTCTATACCTCCTTGAGCCAGAACGGAGGAATTATCCATATCAAAGAGTTTATATTTGATTGATGAACTTCCACAATTTAAAACCAATACTTTCATTTTTATTATTTTTATCGTTATAAACTTTCAAATAATTTTAAACTTGAAAAATAATCAAACCTTACAAGCATTAAAATAATGTATTTTCAGCAATGGGCCTTTCCATCTCATCATAAATATAAAACCCTTTGCGAGTACGAACACCTAACTGATTAGATCGGTATAGTTTCCACAGAATGGGATTGGGCTTATATTTTTTATCGCCATAATCATTAAACATGGTTTCCATGAGAACAACTAATCGTTCTATGCCGATAATGTCGGCTAAATGAAAGATTCCGTATCGCTGGCCATAAATAATGGTAAACGTCTCTTCGATGCTTTTCATTGAAGTTACACGTTCCAATAAAATCTCACAGGCCTCATTGAGCATTGGGACCATCAAACGAAGACTGACATTTCCATTATTTTCGCTTACTCTGTGAGGAATATAACCGATTAATTTGGCAAAAATCTCCATTTTTTGGTATACCTCTTCCGAAGTATGCATGCCAATTACAATCTCTAAAATGCGAGCATCTGGGTGTGATATAGGAAAATACAGGCTTACACATCTTTCTTTGTGAATTAAATCGGCCGCCAATTCACTAATAATCACTGTAAAACCATTAGT
The DNA here is from genome assembly GCA_964444915.1 of uncultured Dysgonomonadaceae bacterium. Lineage (GTDB taxonomy): Bacteria > Bacteroidota > Bacteroidia > Bacteroidales > Dysgonomonadaceae > Anaerorudis. Next base: position 44,455 of record CAYUIY010000003.1, on the reverse strand, counting down.
TGCGATGATAGCATCGGACTCAAGCACTTCTTCCAATTTTTTAAAAATATTTTTCCTTAAAGGAGTACTGCGACGCCCTGTTTCGGAATAACGTGTACACTCTATCACTAAATCGCAACCTTTAAAATCATCATAATCCAAAGTAGGTGTAATGCGATTCATTATCGCCTTTTTTTCGGATTGCGTTAAACCCCAATTTTCGATACGGGTATCCATATTCTTGTTGAGTTGACCCATTACATATTCAATCCGCTCCTCAGACTCTTCCATAAAAACAACTTCCATTCCTGCAGAAGCAGTAAGATTGATAATGTTTCGGCCCTCTTTTCCCGCACCAACTACACCTATTTTGGAAAATAAAGGTTTATTTTTACGCTGTGTAGTTATATGAAGTCCATATTTTTCAATGGGCTCAATAATTAGTTCACTCATGTTGTTTTAGTATTTTTTATATGATAATCAATAAAAGTATATTACCTAAGACAATGGTTTATCGAGAGCCTGAACGTTTTAAGGCAATAGCCTGATTGGCTGCAATAGCAACCATTTTGTAGATATCATCAACCGAACAACCACGCGACAAATCGTTTACCGGTGCAGCTATTCCTTGTAAAATAGGACCAATCGCTTCAGCATTACCCAAGCGTTGAACCAGTTTATAACCAATATTACCCGCATCAAGTGAAGGAAAAATCAAAACGTTGGCTTTGCCGGCAACAGAACTTCCCGGAGCTTTTTTCTCTGCCACCTCAGGAACCAAAGCTGCATCTACTTGAAGTTCGCCATCAATTGCCAGTGAAGGATCTTTCTCTTTTGTCAATTGAGTAGCTATCGCCACTTTATCGACCATCTCATGCCGAGCACTTCCCTTGGTCGAGAAACTCAGCATCGCAATGCGGGGTTCCATTTCCAGAATAGTACGAACAGTTTGAGCCGATGCAATGGCAACATTAGCTAACTCTTCAGAAGTAGGATTGGGTATGACAGCACAATCGGCAAAAAGTAGAACACCATTCTCGCCGTACTGACTGGTTTGAGTAAACATGAGGAACGCTCCGGACACAACACTTATCCCCGGTTGTGTTTTAATGATTTGTAATGCAGGGCGCAATACATCGCTTGTATAATTTTGAGCTCCGGCAATTTCACCATCTGCATCGTCATTTTTAATCATCAAACACGCCAGATAAAGTGGATTTTCCACCAATACTGCTGCTTTTTCAGGTGTCATGCCTTTTTTCTGGCGAAGCCGGAAAAGAAGATTTGCATAGGTTTCTTTTTTATCGTGGTTTTTAGGATCGATAATAGTTGCATTTTTAATGTGCTTAAGATTCAATTCTGAGGCTAATTCGGTAATTTCATCGGGATCTCCCAACAAAATAATATGAGCTACACCATCACCAATCAATCGATCTGCCGCTTGAATAGTACGTCTTTCGCTGCCTTCGGGCAAAACAATGCGTTGTTTGTTTGCCTTTGCACGCGCAATAATGTCTTCCATCAAATTCATAACTTTGTTTATATTGATTTTTTCAAACAGACGGGTTTCCCGGTCTGAATTTCAGTTTGCAACCAGTTCATCGCAAAAATACGAAAAAAACCAAAGAAGATTACAATATGTAAGTGAAAAGATAGGATTCTTATTCGTAACTTTGTAGTTAAAATCACGCTAAAATGGAAATTGCAGCATTGGTATCGGGAGGAGTGGATAGCTCTGTGGTAGTTTATCGCCTAAAAGAGATGGGGTACGATCCCACTATTTTTTACATAAAAATCGGAATGGAGGACAAAGAAGGATATATTGATTGTCCTTCGGAAGAAGATATTGAAATTGTGTCTTATGTTGCAAAAAAATATGACTGTCGTTTCGAAATTGTGTCCTTACACGACGAATATTGGGATAGTGTGGTGCGCTATACGATTGAATCGGTAAAACGTGGTTTGACTCCGAATCCCGACATGATGTGCAATAAACTGATCAAATTCGGTTGCTTTGATGAAAAATGGGGACACCATTTCGACAAAATAGCAACCGGTCATTATGCCACTACCACAGAAATTGATGGTCTTACATGGCTCTCAACAGCAAAAGATCCCGTAAAAGATCAAACTTATTTCCTAGGACAAATCGACTATGTGCAGGTTTCACGTCTTATGTTCCCGATTGGCAACCTGTTAAAATCGGAGGTGCGCGCCTTTGCTGCGCAGGAGAGACTCCCTTCGGCAAAACGAAAAGATAGTCAAGGCATCTGTTTCCTCGGCAAAATCAATTACAACGAATTTATTGAACGTTATCTGGGGAAAAAAGAGGGATTGATTGTTGAATTGGAAACGGGCAACATCCTCGGCAAACATCAAGGTTATTGGTTTCATACCATCGGGCAGCGTAAAGGACTAGGTTTGAGTGGAGGCCCTTGGTTTGTAATCAAAAAAGACATCGACCGCAATATCATCTACGTATCAAAGGGATACGATACACAATATCAATATGGAGATGTAATCGATCTTCAAGGATTTTCTTTTATTACAAAAGACATATGGGGCGATTTTGACGATGAAAAAGAAATTATGTTCAAGATTCGCCATACCCCCGAATTTACCTCCGGGAAAATTTCGAAAATCGGAGATATCTATCGCATTCAATCTGATGAACCCGTGCAAGGAATAGCACCCGGGCAGTTTGGTGTGGTGTACGATAAAGAATGTCGTTTATGCCTTGGAAGCGGCATGATTATCTGAAAAATCGATTTGCTTTTAGCACAATTTTTGCGTATATTAGTATGTATATTATAAACTAAATGAAAAACCTCTTTTTAAACAAAACAAAAAATTTAAATGCAGTTTTGGTCGGGCTTATTACTGCCGACCAAAGTGAAGAAAAAGTAAATGAATATCTCGATGAGTTGGCTTTTCTTGCAGAAACAGCAGGAATTGTTCCGGGGAAACGTTTTGTACAACGATTAGATATGCCCAACACGGCAACATTCGTAGGGAGAGGAAAATTGCAAGAAATAAAAGAATACATCACGAATAACGAAGAGAACAAGGTCGACACAATTATTTTCGATGATGAACTTTCACCCCGGCAAATACGAAACATCGAAAAGGAACTCAATGTTCATATTTTGGACAGAACCAGTCTTATCCTTGGCATTTTTGCCATGCGAGCAAAAACAGCTCATGCCAAAGCCCAAGTAGAACTAGCCCAATATCAGTATTTATTGCCGCGTCTGACACGTATGTGGACGCACCTTGAGCGTCAATACGGGGGTGGAGGAGCAATTATGCGTGGTCCCGGTGAAACACAATTAGAAACCGACAAACGCATTGTCCTTGATAAAATTTCCAGACTGAAAAAAGAGTTGAAAAATATCGATATGCAAAAATCGATACAACGCAAAAACCGAGGAAAACTGGTACGCGTAGCACTTGTGGGTTATACCAACGTGGGAAAATCGACACTCATGAACTTGCTTAGCAAATCAGATGTGTTCGCAGAAGACAAGCTGTTTGCCACCCTCGATACCACTGTTCGAAAAGTTACCATCGGAAATCTACCTTTTCTTTTGTCGGATACAGTTGGTTTTATCCGAAAATTGCCCACCCACCTTATCGAGTCTTTCAAATCGACTCTCGATGAAGTGCGCGAAGCAGATATTCTTATTCACATAGTAGATATTTCGCATCCCGCTTTTGAAGAACAAATAGAAGTTGTAGAAAAAACACTCTACGATATCGATAAAACCGAAAAACCAACTATTATTGTTTTCAATAAAATAGACGCATTCACTCATGTTCCTCAAAATCCCTATGACCTTACCCCCAAAAAAAGAGAAAATTACACTCTTGAAGAACTTAAACAAACATGGATGGGTAAATTAAACGAAAATTGTGTTTTTATTTCTGCGAAAGAAAAAGAAAACATTGAAGAACTTAAATCGATTTTGTACAAAAAAGTAAGGGAAATCCACACTACGCGATTTCCCTACAACGATTTCCTCTATCCAGACCTTGAAGGATTGGAGTAAAAAGCTATCCGATTTTACAATTGGGCTTTTTACATAATTCCTCATTCAGCGCTATGACGGCCTCTTCATATTTATCGCGAGCTATAACAAACTGCATATTGACTTGCCTGAGCGACTGAGCAAAACTTTCAATATTTATTCCTCTATCGTATAATGCTTTGGCAGCTTTATACAAAAAACCGGGAATAGCAATATTGCTGCCCATAGCACAGACAATAGCTACAGGGACAGCCCTCACTTGATAAAAAGCATCTTTCAACGCTTTTACCAATTCGCGCGACTTATCATTCTCCCAAACAACCATCGTAATGGAATTGGCATCGGTAGATTTCATGATGTAGCTGACTCCATATTTTACAAAATATTCCATGATACGCCCATCAAACCCTACTTCGCCTACCATCATGGGATCATGAATTTCAATAGCAACTACTTTTCGCGAACCGGACACAATTTCTACCCGTGGTTCGGGCGAAACATAGTCGCGAGAAATCAATGTCCCCGGATGTTCAGGGTCAAAGGTGTTTTTAATGCGAATATTTATACCGGCCAGTTCCAGCGGTTTTGCAGCTTTGGGGTGGATTGCTTCCATACCTATGTCAGCCAGCTGATCGGCAATAATATAGTTGGTGTGACCTACAGGAACACTATTTTCTACCCCTACAATTTGGGGATCTGCACTCGATAAATGATATTCCTTGTGAATAACTGCCTCGTCGGCTTTCACTTCTACAGCAATTTTACTGAAGGTAACCTCGGAATAGCCACGATCAAAAGCGCGCATAATACCCTCGGTACCTTTGGTATATCCTGTAGCAACACAAATCACTTTACTGAAATCGATCCCGCGAAATTCTTTATGAATACGTTCATCAATCGTCAACGGCTCATTATCGTGAAAACCACAGAGATCAATAAAACGGGCATTTATGCCGTTGTTGTTTAAAATATTTACCGTATTCCATCCGGAATGGGCTTCGCCAATCGACGCCAAAATCTCACGTGCAGCCAAGTAAATATCGGTTCTGTTTACATAGCCCGATGCCAACACTTTACTAAGACTGAATAAAATCGTTTTTGCCTGATCTACACGGAAACGGATAAAATCGCGCGCTTCTTTCAAATCGAGCCCAATATCGGCAAAGCCATCATTTATCAGCAATAGCCGTTGACAAAACGTATCTAAAGCACTGCTGTAGTCTTCACCATTGAGAAACTTGTTGTAAATACCCGGATCTCCCGTTTTCTTGTGTTCCAACAACCAGTTCGTTACATTATTATAAGCCGAAACCACAAAAATACGGTTGTATAGTTCATCTCCCTTACGATTTCCTTTGATTATATTCTTCAGCACATCCTGAAATTGAGACATGGATGTTCCGCCTATTTTCTCTACTGTCAACATAGAACTGAATTATAAATTAAATGTCATAGAAACCACAAAGATACGGTTTTTTTATTTTTTAAAATTGCTTCAATTCACGATATAATTTGAAAATGGGCAACCCCATCACATTAAAATATGACCCATCGATTTTTTCTACTCCAACGTAACCAATCCATTCCTGTACCCCATATGCTCCTGCTTTGTCCAAAGGATTATATTTTTCAACGTAATATTCAATTTCTTGGTCGGTAAGATCGCCAAAAGTCACCCGAGTTTTATCCGAAAAACTAACTTGCTTTTGTTTCGATGTTAAACAAACCCCTGTTATTACCAAATGTGTTTGCCCGGAAAGTTCATGCAACATGTTCTTGGCATCCTCTTTATTTAAAGGTTTCCCAAGAATTTTATTCTCCAATAGCACAATGGTATCTGCTGTAATCAGTAAATCGTTTTCCACAAGAGACCCCAAGTAAGCATCTGCCTTTTTCCGAGCAAGAAATTCGGCAACTTCTTCATTCGGAAGATTGTCAGGATACGATTCATTGATATTGGACAACGCGCGGACTTCATAATCTATATCGATTCCCGAAAGCAATTCTTTTCTGCGAGGTGAGTTGGAGGCAAGAATAATGCGATAATTTGTGAGTTTCATAATGCCTTGCGTATCTTTACCAATTTCGTCAACAAATCTTCCAATTGATTCAGCGGTAACATGTTTGCACCATCCGATTTTGCTTTTTCCGGTTCAGGATGCGTTTCGATAAACAACCCATCTGCTCCCACTGCAATTGCAGCTTTTGCAATGGTCTCGATGAGATGAGGCAGCCCTCCCGATACACCCGAAGGCCGGTTGGGTTGTTGCAAGCTGTGTGTGGCATCCACAGCCACAGGAAAACCAAACTTTTTCATTACAGGTATTCCTCTAAAATCGACGATCAAATCGCCGTATCCAAACATGGTCCCCCTTTCTGTAAGAATAACACGATTATTGCCGCTATCAACCACTTTTTGTGCCGCAAACTGCATGGCTTCGGGCGATAAAAACTGCCCCTTCTTGATATTGACCACTTTCCCTGTCTTAGCTGCAGCTGTCAGCAAATCGGTTTGGCGGCATAAAAAAGCAGGGATCTGCAATATATCAACGTATTCGGCGGCCATTTGCGCTTCATACGACTCATGAATATCTGTAGTGACAGGAATATTGAATGTTTCACGCACTTTACGCAAAATTTTCAATGCCTTCTCATCGCCGATCCCCGTAAATGAGTCTAAACGAGAACGGTTAGCTTTTCTATACGACCCCTTAAAAACGTAGGGAATTGCCAAGTTGTCGGTAATTGTTTTAATTTTTTCGGCAATTTCCATTGCCATCTCTTCGCCTTCGATCACACAAGGACCGGCCAAAAGAAAAAAATTATCGGATTTTAAATACGAAATTTCCATTTTTGTTACTCTTTAATTCGGGCGAAAGATACGAAAAAACGCTTTGTTTTTATACCTTTGCCCCAAGATCAGTTGTTTTACCTTGTTTATTAGAACACAAAGTTAAGGCTTTTGATTTAATCATTTAAGGATACACCTTTCTATGATTTATTACTTCTGTTGCATTCACTATTTGAATTTACATCATGATATTGGATATTTGTCTTTCTCCGGCTCTTTATCCTTTTTATAAAAAGGAAAACGATACCGTAATTGTTGTCGATATTTTTCGTGCGTGCACCACAATATGCACAGCCTTTGCAAATGGAGCATCGGCCATCATCCCGGTAGCAGATATCGAAGAGGCCAAACAATACAAATCGCAAGGATATCTGGTGGGAGCAGAGCGCAATACCCAAAAATGCGATTTTGCCGATTTCGGCAATTCACCTTTCGACTACACGCAAGAAAAAGTAAAAGGAAAAGAAATCGTTTTTACCACTACCAATGGCACATACGCAATTGAACAATCGCACGGATGCAAAACTCTTCTTATCGGTGCTTTTTCGAACATCGATGCGCTGGCAAAAACATGCATCAAAATCGGCGGCCGAATAGTAGTGATTTGTGCCGGATGGAACAACAGAATCAACATAGAAGATACCCTTTTCGGCGGAGCATTCGCCGAAAAACTTTCCAATGAAAATCCGATAAAATTAGATTCGGATGCGGTGAAAATAGCGTTGGAATTGTGGCAATCTGCAAAACAAGATGCGTTGAGTTATATAAAAGATGCGGAACACTATCAACGACTCATCGACAACAGAGCCGAAGGCGATGCTTCTTTTTGTTTACAGCACAACACAGTAAATCTTGTTCCTTATTACGATAAGATTGATAAGAAACTGAAGATTTATTAATCATCCAAAAAATCAAAATCATCGAAATTGAACGATTTGGTAAACTGTTCCAAATCGCGTCGTTCTTTTTTTGTGGGTCGCCCTGTGCCTCTTTGCCTATCGATAAATCCGCTAATTTTGTTCAGTTCCAAGATTTCGTATTGATCGGGAGGTGTAATGTTTTCCATATATTGCGGCACAAGTTTGGCTCCCATCCGCTTATCGGTTAAATCGAGCACTTTGAACGAAAACGTAACGGGTGGTTTACGCACTTGCACAATATCGCCTCTTCGGATGAGGCGCGACGGCTTCACCGCAACGTTTTCAATCATCACACGACCTTTTCTACATGCCTCCGAAGCCAACGAACGGGTTTTAAAAATCCTCACTGCCCACAGCCATTTATCAATTCTTACTTCATCCATCGTTTAAATTGAAAAAAGGTTTTATTTGTTATTATACAGATTCATGGCAACGTCTACGCCGGAAAGACAAAAAGTACGAACAATATCACATGCCGTTTCAATGCGCTCGGGGAGCAATTCCTTTTCTTCATCGGTAAAATCACTCAACACATAATCGACCTGAGATCCCGGAGGAAAATTATTGCCAATACCGAAACGAAGTCGGGCATATTGTTGCGTACCGAGCACTTCTTGAATATTTTTCAGTCCCTTATGCCCCCCGTCGCTTCCTTTGGATTTTAACCGAAGCGTACCAAACGGCAACGCCAAATCATCAACGATTACTAATAAATTTTCTATAGGAATTTTTCCCTTTTGTAACCAATAACGGACAGCATTGCCACTCAAATTCACAAAAGTGGATGGTTTCAAAAGAAGAAGTGATTTATTTTTTAAACGCGTCTCTGCAACAAAGCCATATCGTTTACTCTGAAAAACAGCATTGGACGCCTCGGCAAAAGCGTCCAATACCATAAATCCTATGTTGTGGCGGGTATTCTCGTAGTCGGGACCAATATTCCCTAATCCCACGATCAGATATTTCATCGCATTACATCCTTACTTAAAGGCTTATTCAGGCTTAACTGCCGCTTTCGCTGCGCGTGTTAGGTGAACACGACAAACCACGGCATTCTTCGCATTCAGCAGTTCTATTCCATCAAACTCTAAATCACCCACCTGAATAGTTTTACCCAAGCCTAAATTCTCAACATTGACAACAATTTCATCGGGTAATTTGCCCGGAACAGCTCTCACTTTGAGTTTGCGCATATCAAGCGACAACTTCCCGCCGGCTCTAACACCTTCTGCAAGTCCTTCAAGACGAACAGGAAGCTCAATCTCTACAGGAACATCTTCAAATACATGCAAAAAATCAATATGAAGGATGGTATCTTTTACGGGATGAAATTGAATCTCTCTGAGGACAGCCTGCATTTTCTTTTCTCCTAAATCGAGATTTACCAAATAAATCTCAGGAGTATAAATCAAGTTGCGGACATCTCCGTTTTTTACGACAAAATTTACATTTTTTTCATCGTGTCCGCCATAAACTACACACGGAATAAGCCCTTCGCGACGATAAGCCCGCGCTGCTTTTTTCCCGAAATCATCTCTGATTTCACCTTTTAAGTCAAATGTTTTCATTTCTAATGGTTTGTGTTACTCAAAATAAAGTCCGTTTTATCTCTTTATTTCCCATCACACGGGATGTTCTAAAAAGTGGCGCAAAGGTAGTGATTATCTTTTGATTCCACAAATATTATTTTGTGCGATTTTTTGAGCTTCTTTATGAAATTATACAGATTACTTTCGGCTTTTTTCGTTAGAATATCAAAAAAATACGTACTTTTGCAGTGTAAAAAGTTCATTCCAACAATGATTAATCGAGAATTAATTCGCATCAGAATAGTACAGATTGTTTATGCATGGTATCAGAATTCGAATAACAGTCTGAGAAATGCCGAAAAAGAGCTCTTGTTTGGTTTTCAAAAATCATATGATCTTTATTATTACTTGCTCCTATTAATGGTGACACTCACCGATATGTATGAAAACCGAATCGAAACCAAAAAAAATAAATTCCTACCATCGGAAGAAGATTTACATCCAAATACCCACCTGATTAATAATAAATTTATTCATCAGCTCAAAAATAATAAACAGTTTCGTCATTATCTCAATGAACGCCCCATGTCTTGGGAGGCAAACGAGAATTTCGTTAAAAATCTGCTCGACAAAATATTAGAATCCGAAACATATAAAACCTATGCCGAGATAGAGAATCCGACTTATACTGATGATCGCGAATTTTGGCGAAAAACATTCAAACAATTTATTTATACCAACGAGGAATTAGATGAAATTCTGGAAGATGAAAGCATTTACTGGAACGACGATATAGAAATTGTCCAAACCTTTGTTTTGAAAACCATCAGGAAATTTTCGGAAGAAAAAGGAGCAGATCAACCCCTATTGCCCATGTTCAAAGATGAAGAGGACAAACAATACGCTTTGAAATTACTGGACGAAACTATTTTAAACGAAAAGAAATATCGAAGTTTAATCGAAAAACACATCGATAAATGGGATTTGGATCGTATTGCATTTATGGATATGATTATTATGCAAGTGGCGGTTGCCGAGATATTTTCTTTTGAATCCATCCCAACCCGCGTCACACTCAACGAATATATCGAGATTGCAAAAGCATACAGTACACCCAAAAGTGGAAGTTTTGTAAACGGAATTCTGGATGCTATTGTAAATGAAATAAAAAAAGATAATCTGATTTTTAAACATTAATAAACCATTAAATTTTATTTTCGTATGAATAGTTTATTACAAGCTGCACCGGCCACAAACGGAGGGGGAGGAGGAATGGGCATGACCCTGATTATGATGATAGCCATCATTGCTGTTTTTTATTTTTTCATGATTCGTCCCCAACAGAAAAAACAAAAAGAGCTTCAAAAAACACGCGAGGCATTAAAGCCGGGAGATAAAGTAGTCACAGCAGGAGGAATCCACGGACGCGTAAAAGAAGTAGGTGACACTTATTTTTTGATAGAAGTTGCTGATGGTGTAAAAATAAAAGTCGAAAAAGGATCAGTATATGCTAACCCTTCTGATATGAACGCCAATTGATTGTTTTTTTATCCTAAACAGACATGGATCTTAAAACATCCATCAATAATTTAAGACAAAAAGTGCGAACATTTTTTTCTACATTCCCGTGGAAAAATTTGTTCACATTTTTATTTTTTTTACTGCTTTCGTTTATTTTTTGGCTAATGCTTTATTCTCAACGCCATATCGAAGGCACTTATCGTATTCCTCTTAAATATACCAATATACCGGAAGACATTGTTTTCGATGAGCCTCTGCCTGAATATATCGAGATCAGAGTTGCAGACAATGGTTATCAAATATTCAAATACGATCTGTCAAAAAAAGATTCCATAGAGATCAATATAATTGAATTTAAAGAGAACAACATAGACGCCATTCAAGGCAATCAGCTTATTCAGCTCATCCGCACTCAATTAGCACCCACTACTCAGCTATTGAGCTATTCTCCGGCCATTATTTCGCTAGGTGCATCAAAACTCGAAAGCAAAAAATTGCCTGTGGTTTTCGACGGAGAGATTACTACATCCGGAGGCAATCTAGTCATCGACAGCATTACTTTAATTCCTAAAACCGTAACCGCCTATGCATCAAAAAAACAATTGGCTCAATTAAATCAAGCCATTACCGAATATACCGTTTTTGAGAATCTAAAAGCTACTTCACAATTTAAAGTAAAAATTAAAAAGATTGAGGGTATAAAATTTGTTCCACAAGAAATCGATATTCTAATTCATATCAAGGAATATACCGAGAAAAATTTTGAAATCCCTATCACTTGTTCCAATTTGCCGAAAAATCTTGATGTGAAATTTTTCCCTTCCCATATCAATGTGACTTTTTCCGTGACATTAGAAGAATACAACACGATTACTCCTGAAGATTTTGAAATAGATCTCGACTATAATGAGCTCAAATCGAACCAAGAAGGAAAAATAGAAGTAAACCTAACAAAAAGCCCGCCCTCTATTCTCAATCCTCGTTTATCTCCTTCGATAGTGGAATTTCTTTTCGAGAAACAAGAATAATACGTTGAGATCGTGATGAAAATCGGAGTTACAGGAAACATCGGCAGCGGCAAATCGGTCGTGTGCGAATTGCTCAAAATTCATGGGATTCCGGTTTACAATGCCGACAAAGAGGCTAAAAGATTAAACGATTCTTCTCCGGTGATACATGAAAAACTTATTCATCATTTCGGAAAAGAAATTTACGTTGGGAACAAACTCGACAAAAACAAGTTTGCTCAACTCATCTTCAATGACCCCGAAAAACTATCCTTAGCCAATTCCATTATTCACCCCGAAGTAGCAAAAGACTTTGCCGTATGGGCAGCATCAAAAAACAACTATCCGATAGTAGCCCTGGAGGCCGCCGTACTTTTCGAGGGAAATTTTCACCACTATGTCGATAAAACTATTACAGTTTATGCACCACTAGAACTTAGAATTGCTCGTGCTTCGCAACGAGACAATGTACCGATAGAGAAAATCAAAGAACGCGAAAAAAATCAAATTCCCGGTGAAGAAAAAATAAAAATGGCCGATTTCGTTATTTATAATGATGAAAAACATCCATTAATCCTTCAGGTTTCAAATTTGCTGAAACAACTCGGTCCCATCAAGGAATGAAGCATATTTACCTATGATCGTTTTTACCCCCTCTCGAGCATAATGTACAAATCTGGCAGTAGTTCGATATTTTACCGGATCAATTTGTGTCAACAAAAAAATAGCCACAAAAAAGCTGCCTAAAGAACAGCCAAAAAATCAACCTCTAAAAAGGATTTTGTTTTTATTTTTAGATTTAAAATGTAACTTTGCCTTTGTTAAAAAATAACCCATATAACTAATGAAGATCATGGAAGAAATAATTGGAATGAATGCAGGTAAAGTCTGGACCCAACTTAATGCATCCGGGCGCCAAAACGTAAAAGACCTGAGAAAAGCTATAAAATTAAGAGAAAAAGACCTGTATGCCGCATTAGGGTGGCTGGCAAGAGAAGGAAAATTGTGTTTCGAAGAAGAAGAAAACGGAAAGGAACTATATGTTAGTTTGAAATAGCCGGCCCTGTATCCCTTATTAAAAAATTTCCCTATCTTCTGAGAAAAAGAAGATAGGTTTTTTTAAAATCACTCTGTGATTTAACTTTAACCCTGAAGTTTTTTAAAAGCTGCCTTTAATGACAGCTTTATTTTATTATCTTTACCAAAAATTTAATCCCAACTATATGAAAAAAATCTTCCTGATTTTCACTCTGTTTTTCAGCATATTGTGTAATTACAACAAAGCTTGTACTACTGCTGTAATATCAGGTAACTATACCGCCGATGGGAGAAGTATAATTTGGAAACATCGCGATTCGGATGAACATAAAAACAGTATGCGCTACTTTACCGATGGGATATACCCTTACATCGGGCTGGTAAATTCAACCGACATAAAAGGAGAAAACGTGTGGGCAGGGACCAACAGCGCAGGATTTGCCATTATGAACAGCGCTTCTTATAACGTAAACATAGGAGACACCACACCCTTGAAAGACCAAGAAGGCATTTTCATGAAACTAGCCTTACAAACCTGCGCTTCGCTGGAAGATTTTGAACAATTGCTCGAAACATATCCCAAACCCCGGGGAATAGCAGCAAATTTTGGCGTAATGGATGCCAAAGGCGGCATTGCCTTTTACGAAGTAGATAATTGGAAATGGACAAAATTCGATGCAAATAATCCCCAAATTGCCCCAAATGGTTACATTATTCGAACAAACTATTCCGAAACAGGTGTAAATGCAGAAAAACGCGGTGCTATCCGTAGACAAACTGCAGAAAAAATATTCAGCGAGGCTGCAAAAAAGAATAAACTCAATTATCGAACAGTTATACAGAAGTTTTCGCGATGTTTTTATCATCCGGTTTTTGGAATCGATTATCGCAAAAAATACGAAACAAGTCGACCCGAAACCGAGTTTGTTGCGTCAGACGATTTCATCACGCGTCACAGTTCGGTGTCGGCACTTGTTATTCAGAGCGTCAAACCGGAAGAATTTCCCGATATGACCACCATTTGGGCACTTATTGGTTACCCGGCGACAACCGTAGCCATGCCTTTATGGCTTCACGGAAACGAAAATATACCGAAAATTCTGCAGTATGACGCACGAGTAAAAAATAGCCCGTTGAACGAATATGCGTTGGAATGGAAAAAAGCATGTTACCCCATCAATAATCCCGAAGGATATCATTACCTAAAAATGAACCAATTGGTTAATCCGGAAAAAACGGGATACATCCAACGCATCGAACCGTTGGAAAAAGAAATTTTTATGCTAACAGACGAAAAACTTGCCGTATGGAGGAAAACTCCTCCCCATGCATCGGAAATCGAAAAGTATTATGATCATCTAAATAAAAAAGTATACAATTTTTATCGTTATTGAAAAAACCAATGACAACCAAACAATTATACTCCAGCATAAAGAAAATTTTGCCTAAAGACCGAATTTTTACCGATGAAATTTCGCGACTGGTGAAAGGCACCGATGCCGGTCTTTATAGACTTACGCCAAAAGTGGTGGTAAAAGTCGACTCGGAAACCGAAGTGATCCGATTGTTGAAATTTTGCACAAAGAAAAAAGTGGCCGTAACGTTTAAAGGAGCCGGTACCAGCCTAAGCGGCCAAACCATTTCAGATTCTATTCTCATGGAAATCGGCCAAGGATTCGAATTTTCAGCAATTGCCAATAAAGGCCATACCGCCACATTTGGATGCGGACTCACCGGTACAGCAGCAAATCGAATGTTGATGCGTTACAAACGTAAATTGGGACCTAAGCCGGCGTCCATCGATTCGGCAAAAATTGGCGGAATTATCGCCAATAATTCTAGCGGCATGAGCTATGGCATACAACACAACTGCTATCATACGATAAAATCCATGCGCATCATTTTTGCCGACGGCTCGTTACTCGATACCGGCGACATAGAAAGCTGCAAGAATTTTATCGATTCTCACCCGGAGTTGATTTCCGAAATAGAAGAAATGCGTTATCAAGCCATTCAAAACGAAAAAATAAAAAACAAAATATCCGAAAAATTTCGCTTGAAGAACACATGTGGTTACGGTGTGAACTCGTTAATCGATTTTGATGACCCCATCCAAATCATCCAGCATCTGATGATTGGATCGGAAGGTACGCTCGGTTTTGTTTCGCAAGCCACATTCGAAACTGTTCAAGATGCACCGCTCAAAGCTGCTGCCATGATCTATTTCCCCAATCTTAGAGATGTTTGCGAGGCGATTATCCCATTGCGAAGCTGTGCGGTAAGTGCAGCAGAATTAATGGACAGGAATGCACTTCGCGCAGTGGAAGATCAAGGAGGTATGCCGCCTGAGCTGAAATCTCTGCCGGCAGATGCAGCCGCACTTCTTATCGATACTTCGGCAGACGATGAAGAAACCCTTCAACGTCAAATGCAAGAAATCGAGGCAGCACTGTCTCACATTAAGACCCTATTGCCAATAAAATTTACAACCGACACCCATCAGTACACTACCTACTGGAACGTCCGAAACGGGCTGTTCACATCGGCCGCTGCCGGTCGCCCAAAAAACACGGCATCCATTATCGAAGACATTGCCTTCGAAGCCGAAGTCCTTGGCGATGCCCTTACCGATGTGCGCAATCTGCTCGTACAATCGGGTTATGCCGATGCAGTAATGTGGGGACATTTACTGGATGGTAATGTACATTTTACCGTATTCCCCGACATTAACACGCAAGAAGGCGTACAAAAATATGCACAGTTCATGCACTTGTTGACCGATTTGGTAGCTACAAAACATCACGGAAGCCTTAAAGCCGAACACGGAACGGGAAGAAACATGGCCCCTTTTGTTGAAAAGGAATGGGGGCCGGAAATCTATGCATTGATGAAGCGCATTAAAAAAGCCTTCGACCCAAATTTTATCCTGAATCCCGGCGTCATCATAAACGACGATAAGGAAGTTTTTATTAAAAACCTAAAAAATATCCCTGCAGCTAACCCGCTTATCGATAAATGCATCGAATGCGGATTCTGCGAAATTCAATGCCCTTCGAAAAACCTTACGTTCACCCCGCGGCAACGCATTGTAGCCTACCGCTATTTAGCTGAAACCGCACAGACAAGAAAATCAAAAACCAAAACCATTCATGAACTGGCAAAAAAGATATCGTATCCCTTAGACGAAACCTGCGCAACCGATGGACTTTGCGGCATTGCATGTCCGGTGGGTATCAACACAGGAACACTCATAAAAGAACTACGTTGGCAGCATAACGGAAAGCTACCCAACAAAATAGCTACTTGGGTTGCCAATCACATGAGCAGCGTCACTTCGTTCTTGCGCAACCTGATGAAACTGCCCCACGCCATTGCAAAAATCATCGGGTACAACCAAATGGAAAGCATTACCCAAGGACTATACAAAGTAGGCGACGGTATTTTCCCTTTATGGACGCGCTATGTGCCAACAGGAAGCAAGAAGATCGAACGGAACATTTTCCCCGCTACTTCTGCCGAATCACCCGTAGTGGTTTATTTTCCATCTTGTATCACACGGTCGATGGGGGGACCCGCATACGGTTACGACGACCGTGAAGACGTGCCCTCAAAAATGTTGTCGTTACTGAAAAAAGCCAATTACACCGTTATTATTCCCGAAGGGAAAGACCGTCTGTGTTGCGGCATGGCATTCAGCAGCAAAGGGTTTAAACAACAAGCACAAAAAAAGGAAAACGAACTCAGCGAAGCCCTGCTCAAAGTCAGCCGCAACGGTCAATTACCCATTGTGTGCGACATGAGCCCGTGTCTGCTGCATATGCGTGAAACCCTCGACCCTCGACTAAAGCTTTACGATCAAGTGGAATTCATTCACGATTTTCTTTTGGAAAGACTTCGATTCAACAAACTACCGCTCTCCATAGCTGTGCACATTACGTGTAGCTCCACAAAAATGCAACTCGAAGAAAAACTACTAAAAGTAGCATCGCTATGTGCCGAAAAAGTTATCGTCCCCGAAGACATTACGTGTTGCGGATGGGCAGGCGATCGTGGATTTTTTTATCCCGAGCTCAACCATTCGGCATTAGCACCATTAAAACACCGCATCGGCGATGCCAAGGAAGGCTATTCCAATAGTCGTACATGCGAAATCGGGTTATCTGTCAATAGCGGCATTTCATACAAATCGCTGGTATATTTGGTAGATAAATCCACTGAACCACTTTCAGTAAAATAAGACCGCTACAAAAAATTTTACTACTTTTGCACTTCAAAACAGTTGGTTAAGGTTATGAATATCGAAGACAAACTTCAAGAACAAATTATCGAAGCAATAAAAGAATTATACAAAGCCGATGTAGATCCTTCAGAGATCATACTTCAAAAAACAAAAAAAGAGTTTAAAGGGCATTACACCCTTGTAACATTTCCTTTGTTGAAAATATCGAAAAAAAATCCCGAACACACTGCACGCCAAATTGGTAGCTATTTATCCGATAAATTACCGTTTATCAGCGAATTTAATGTCATTAAAGGTTTCCTGAATCTAAGTATTTCCTCGTCCATGTGGATAAATGAACTCGCGAAAATCGATCATACCCCGGATTTCGGATTCACCCCCATAACAGACAAATCACCGCTTTACATGGTAGAATATTCTTCACCAAACACCAACAAACCATTGCATCTGGGGCATGTGCGCAACAACCTCCTGGGACATTCACTGAGCGAGATATTGAAAGCCAATGGTATCAAGGTTATAAAGACTAACCTCGTAAACGATCGAGGAATTCATATTTGCAAATCGATGGTTGCATGGAAAAAATGGGGAAAGGGCGAAACACCGCAATCATCGGGCAAAAAAGGCGATCACCTGGTAGGAGATTATTACGTACTTTTCGAGAAAAACTACAAGGCCGAGGTTGAAGAACTCATGAGACAAGGCTTGTCAAAAGAAGAAGCCGAAGATAAATCGCCCCTTATACAGGAAGCACGCGAAATGTTGCGCCGCTGGGAAGCAGGCGACCCCGAAGTAGTAAACTTATGGAAAATGATGAACGAATGGGTCTATACCGGTTTTGATGAAACTTATAAAAGATTAGGCATCACATTCGACAAAATCTACTACGAATCGCAAACCTACCTGGTTGGGAAAAAAATGGTTTTAGAGGGGCTCAAAAAAGGTATTTTTTACCAGAAAGAAGACGGATCGGTATGGGCCGATCTCACTTCATATGGGCTAGATCACAAATTGCTGCTCCGTGCCGACGGAACATCGGTATATATCACGCAAGACATCGGCACAGCCAAACTCCGATTCGACGACTATCCCATCGATAAAATGATTTATGTAGTGGGCAACGAGCAGAATTATCATTTTCAAGTGCTTGCCATCCTGCTCGATATGCTCGGTTTCAAATTTGGCAAAGGATTACTGCATTTTTCCTATGGAATGGTAGAACTACCTGAAGGGAAAATGAAATCGCGTGAAGGTACAGTGGTAGATGCCGATGATCTGATCGATGAAATGATCGAAACCGCTCGCGAAATATCCCAAGAACTTGGCAAACTAGATGAATGCACGCCGGAAGAAGCGGAAGAAATCGTAACCATGATCGGGATGGGAGCGTTGAAATATTTTATTTTGAAAGTCGACCCTAAAAAGAACATGACTTTCAATCCCAAAGAATCCATCGATTTTGACGGCAATACCGGACCTTTTATCCAATATACCCATGCACGCATCAAATCGGTTCTGCGTAAAGCAGCAGAACAAGGTATCGAATTCCCTGAAAAATTGGATACCTCAGCTCCGCTTTCCGAAAAAGAGAAAGGATTAGTGCAATTGCTTACCGAATTTGCCAACGTAGTAAAACAAGCCGGCGACGAATATAACATTTCGCTTATTGCAAATTGCGTTTACGATCTGGCAAAAGAATACAACCAATTTTACCACGATTTCCCCATTCTGAGAGAAGAAAATCCTGCACTTCGCGATTTTCGCCTTATGCTTTCAAAGAACATTGCCACCACCATAAAGAGAGGCATGTCACTGCTGGGGATCGAAGTGCCGGAACGTATGTAAGCGATATTAGGTTAACAAAATAAACATCGACCACTTTATTAAAAGATGGCCGATGTTTTTACTGAAAAATGCTATGAACAACACATTCTCCGCCTCTTTAGCAGGAATTTCTTTTTATAATTTCTCTTCAATCGAAATAATGGCTTTTGTTGGTCCATTCGTGCAATCAATAGTTATAATGTACGTTTTGCCGTCTTCCAAATGTTGATCGGGTGCATATCCCAAGTCTCCTGAATCTGAAATTGTAATAACCGAAGGAATGAGTCCCTTTGTTTCAGCATAATTGATTTTTTTGAATTCACCACCCCAACCGTCTTGATAGTAGAATTTGAATCCGATCCAATCAGAACGAATCTGGCCTAGCCCTTGTTCGCCACTTGCTGTTACAGTCATGCGATATACCTTTGTTTCTATGGGAGCCATGCAGAGCATTTTCCCCGGCTCCCATCCAGGTTGACCGGTAGTCATCGCAGGTTTTGCAATTCCCCATCCGGCAATCCATATCGCACCTGTTCCATCTTCTTTCATGACAGCTTTATTACCGTTTTTATCTAACGTTTGTACCCTGAAATACGGAATACCTTCTTCTTCTGCAATAATACGATATTTGCCATCGATTGCAGCAAATAGGATTTGTCCGTCATTCGTTACGCTAAAAAAGTCGGGGTCAATCCAAAAACGTGAAACATCTAAGATATTTTCAAATGCCAATATATCTCCTTTTTTCAAATCCATATCGGCTTGAAACTTTCCATCAACAAAATCCATACTTTTCCCGTTCACCTTATATTCAGTAAAAGGAGTTCTTATATAGGAAAAAGCATTAAATGTTATTTCGTAAGGACTACTTTGTAAACTTAAAAAAGTTATTGGCGTAGTTGAGCCCTCTTTAATTCCGTTATTTTCCCATCCGAAAGTTATGGAATTGCCATTTGCACCGTATTTCGGAGTAACGATCACCCCTTTTAGGAGTTGAGGCATGCTCGAATCAGTTAAAGTCGAATACAAATTATCTTCTTTTCGATCCAATCTCAGTGTGTCGTCGGTAACTGTAACCAATAAGACATATTCAAACTGCGGTCTTGTTAAAAAAACAGGAAACTCCTGTTCAACCGTTGTAAAATGAATATCTTGAAGAACCAATTTCAAGGTAGCAGTCCCATCCGGTACTTCTTTCAAAAAAGGAGCAAAGATTTTTCCTGAATATGTACCCTCCTGTTTTGTCCGGATAGAAGTCTCCGAAACTTTAACGTCACCATAAAACAATTGCGCCTTCAACGTCGACAATGGGACTTTTGGGTCCTTTACCGTAGCGGAGAAAGGTATACTGTCTCCAAAAAACGCTTCAGAAACAATTTGCGGATCTATTATTTGTGGATCTCCGGGTTTACCGGGAAATTCAACATCATCATCGCACGCCGAAAATGAAAGCAGCAGCAGCGATATTAATACGAATATATTTAGGCGTTTCATATGATTATTTTTTATACGTAATACCAATTAAATAAATTATTTCCAATGAAAAGAAGTCACAGATTGGGGTGGAAGTTTATAGCTGAAAGTATGTTTCCTATCATTAACCGTAATATTCTGCGGCGTGGTTTGTTCATTTAAAACAACCATCCCAAAGGAATGATCCGGATTCAACGCAGCCACATAGGTTAGTCCATCTATATTCAGATCGGAGGACTTGATTCGATAGGCTCCCGGTTTAATCACTTTTGACAAATGTGCCACATCATAATAGTGACTGTTCTTTTTTACAGTCGAATAATCGGAAGAATTAACATCAACAGCACCTAAACACATATCGCATCCACCCGGTCTGTAGGGTCCATGCTTATCGTCCAACATAAAATTCCACACGATTACCGATTTAGACCAATTATTTAACGTTCCTATACCTACTTCCCGAAGATTCCACATCAAATCGTCGCCAAACTTATATCCGCCGCCCCACAACCCGATCGAAATTTCGGTAAAATATAAGTTTTTATCCGGTCGATTATTGTGTACTTCCAACAATTCGCTTTTATCTCCACCATAGGCATGATAAGCCGCACCATCCACATATTGAGCCGCTTCAGCATCGGCATAGATATGCAATGGATACTTTGTTTGATCCTTACTGTCCGGCTTCCATGCATCATAATCGTAATTATGATCATACACTACAATTTTGGTTTTAATGCCATTCTCTCTAAATTTCGGCCCTAATGCCGATTTTATAAAATCCGCTTGCTCTTGCCACGTCATAAACATCGAAGCAGAATTTCCTCTATTTAATGGTTCGTTTTGAATAGTCACTGCATCGATGGTGAATCCTTCTTTTTCCATGGCCTGAATATATTTAACAAAATAAGCAGCATAATCCTGATAACAAGCAGGATTCAACTGACCACTCGTCCACGAATTATAGGGTTGAAGCTCAGTAAGATTATTTACTTTCATCCAACGAGGGGCTGTCCAGGGAGAAGCCATGATCTTAACATGAGGATTAATGCTAAGTATTTCCTTCAAAACAGGGAAAATATACTTCTTTTCTTCTTCCTGAATGGCAAAATTCGCTATACCAGGTGTATCGCAATATGTATATTCCGACAACGAAAAATCGGAACATCCTATCGAGATGCGAATATAACTATATCCCATACCTTCATTGGGATCAAATGTTTCTTTCAATAATGCCTTTCTTTTTTCGACAGGCATTTTCATCAGATTATAACAGGTCGATCCCGTAAAAGCTGCCCCAAAACCATCAATTTGCTGGTATTTGACGGTAGCATCAAGCGTTATTGTGTATGGCGACATATTGTCTTTTGTGTTGAAATATATCGGAACCTTTTCAAATAACATGGTTTGATTTGCTGTTGTAATATAAGAATCAACATCGCTCTCTGCAACAGGAATCTCCTCCCAATTATCATTTGTCTCGTTTTCTTTACATGAAACCGAAAGTGTGGTTACAATCAAAATAAAACCTATATAAATTCTTTTTATCATCTTGAATTCCATAAGTAGTAAAAAATTAATATCCTTTATTTTGCGTTAAAGAAGGGTTTTTATCAATAGCTTCCTGAGGGATGGGAAGTAAAATTGTTTCTTCCGTCAGCGGCAGCATTTGAATCCGTCCTTCATCACGTTGATTCAATGTATTTATCACACTAATAGCTTTATCAGTTCTTACAAGATCAAACCATCGATGCCCTTCGAAAGCTAATTCTAACCGTCGCTCATTTAAAACAGCATTTTTCATTTCTTCTTTTGAAGAAGTAACGGATGCTGGCAAATTATTCAGTTTTGCTCTGGTACGAACTTGATTAACAAGCTTTGCTGCTTCTGCAAGATTTCCAGGGTTGTCACCCAAATTGGCATATGCCTCTGCCTTGAGTAAAAGAATATCGGCAAGCCGTATTTTAATAATGCTGTTCAGATTAGATCGCATTTTATACATGAACGGATAATGGCTGCTCGGATAGTGGATACTCCATGGAGGATTTCCCCATTTAATGGAAGCATTCATGCGAATAACATCATTTTCTTTTTGAAAAGCATCAATAAGATCTCTTGAAGGCGTTATCCATTTCGCCCAGTCATAAACACTATTAGGGTCAGCTTCATTCAATCCAAACATCATCCATACCCAATTCGTACTGCCTGGAGGAAAAGTAATCTCGAACACCGACTCGCTGCTATTGCGTAATTTCATATCCCTCGTATTTTGATCGAAACTGAACAGATCATCATAATTTTCAACAAGAGAAAAACCTGCAAGCTCCACTTGGTTACAATATTCAATGACTTTATTGTAATCCCTCACAGGTTTTTCTGCATATACTTTTGCCAATAAAGCATTAGCCACTGCTTTCGACAATAAAAATTTATTCTGTGGATTTACCTCCGGAGCATCTGTGGCAGCAATCTCCAAATCGGTAATAATTTTTTCGTAAACTTTGTCTATCGGATCGCGAGGAGGAAATAATTTTAAATATACTTCTTCAATATTGTCGGCCGTAACATCGGGCGTTTTTTCCGTTACGAGCGGGATATCGCCCCATAATCGAACCATATCAAACCAAATCCATGCCCTAAAAATAAGCGCTTCCGCTTTCCATTCGCGACGTTCTGCCTTTGTCAACGTAGGATCGGGTACATTATCTATATTCAGAATAATACGGTTTGCAGTTACAACGTAATTCAAAAAAGCATTCCAATCGCGTGCAATATTTTTATTTATACCATCCTGGGAATGGGCTTCGAGAGTAGATAACTCACTACCCGATGTTCCTCTGTAAGCATTATCGGCATGGGTTTCTGTATAAACCAAATAATCCAGATACCAGTTTTCTTGAGAATCTCTTATTGTAGAATATAAACCATTGTGAAGAGCTACCATTTGTTCCCTTGTGGTAAATTCATTCTCTTTATTGGTAGTGTCTTTTGGAATGGTAAGCTCGCTAAAATCAGCAATAGGATCCCTCTGAATATCGCATGAATAGTTTATAAATAAAACTATTACGAAAAGCATTGCTAAATATATTTTGTTTCTCATATCATTTAATTTTAAAAATCAATGTTTAAACCGAAAACGAATGTTTTAACGTGAGGATATGTTCCCCAGTCGATGCCTTGCACGGTTGAACTTCCTCCATATTGATTCACTTCGGGATCGAAACCTTTATAATTTGTCAGCGTGAACAGGTTATGTGCCGTAAAATAAGGTTGCAACCTTGAGATGTTCCATTTTTTCAATAAAGGTAATTTAACATCATAAGATAAGGTAAGTGACTTTAATCGTATAAAACTTCCATCTTCCACAAAACGAGTCGAAGCTCTTAAATTGTCGGTGCTTGTAGAAGCCCTCGGTATATCGGTTATTTGACCGGGAATTCGCCATCTCCTTATCACTTCCGTAGATTGATTCATGCCGTTATACATTCCTTCAGTCTCATACCGCGAAGCATTATATACGTCATTACCATGAGATCCTTGAAACAAAAAATTCAAATTAAATCCCTTATAAGAAAGAGTATTCATCATTCCCCAAACAAAATCGGGATTAGGATTTCCGATATATGTTTTATCGCTCGTGGTGATCCTTCCATTGCCGTCCAAATCCCTAAATATTAAATCTCCGGTTTCCGGATCGACACCTTCTGAAATATAGCCCCAAAACATCCCTAACGGCTTTCCCTCAGTCATTCTTACTACATTTTCGCTAGTTGCTTCGGAAGTATTGGCGAAATAATAGATTTTTTGAAGCGATAATTTGGTTACCTTATTTTTGTTGAAAGAAATATTGAAGTCTGTCGTCCAAGAAAAATCTTTTTGTTCTATATTTCGTGTATTTAACGAAAATTCCAACCCTTTATTTTCCATCTCTCCTTCGTTTCTGTAAATATGTGAGAAATCGAGACCATCAGGCAAAGGAACATTCATTAATAGATTGGTGGTATACTTATAATAGGCATCAGCAGTAAAAGTTATCCGATTTTTGAGCAAAGTCAGATCAACACCGATATTACTTTGAGTTGTGGTTTCCCACGTCAAATCCCTATTTCTCATGTTTGCCGGAGTAATATTTACCACCGCCCTGTCATTACCGGTTTCCCACCACGGTATTCGTTGGATATTATATAATTGAAGATAAGCATAATCGCTGATCCCGGATTGATTCCCCGTTTTTCCCCATCCTCCTCTTAATTTCAAATCGTCTATCCATATCGCATCATTCATGAATTTTTCGGAAGAAATTCTCCAAGCAGCCGAAACAGAAGGGAAATAACCATATCTTTTTTCCGGAGAAAGTTTAGATGAACCGTCGGATCTGAAATTTACGGTGAGCAAATATTTCCCGGAATAATTATAAGAGACACGAGCCAAATAAGACATTAACGCCCAATCCGAAGCAGTTGTACCTGTTCCCCACGGATCGATTTTGTTGGCAGCATTCAAGGTTTTTGGCGTATAACCTTTTCTATAGAAACTGCCATTCATATAAGAATTAGTCCAATGCGAAGTAGTGTAAGAAGTACCTCCCATCAGATTGAGGCTCTGATCATTTTTAAACGATAAATCGTAAGTAAAAATATTATCGAACACAAGGATCGTACTCAATGACCGATTGTCCGAAGCCGTTCCTCCCTGATTCCGACCATAAGCAGTTTTTTTAGGATCAAGAAATGTCGTTTCGTTATAATAAACCCTATCAATAGAATTGCTGCTTTTGAATTTAAGACCGGGCAAAATATTGATATCTACATTAAAAGACCCCAAAAGTCGGTTATTATAATATTTATTATCTTCCGTTCGCGACAAATTTTCGATCGGATGCGTCAGATTTGCACCATAAAAGTTATTGTAATATTGTCCCGGATTCTCGGGATCCCATATAGGAGCATACGTTGGCGTATTGATAACGGATAATACCACACCTGCTCTATTTGCTCCGGTACCCGAGATAATCCCATTTCCGGAATAATCGGAATAAGCAATATTTGTATTGATTTTTAACCAATTTCTGATTTGATTATCGATATTGGCTCGAATGTTATATCGCTTGTAATAAGCCACATTCAGAACACCTTTTTCCTCCGTATAGCCACCTGACAAAAAGTAACGTAATTTATCGGTACCACTAGATATCGACAATTGATAATTTTGATTCAAAGCGGTTCTGAAAGTTTCTTTAAACCAATCGGTACGGTCAGTTAAACCCTCCGGGAGAGTAACTATACCTAACTCATCCATCAATTCCTTATATTGTGCAACATTAAGCGATTTCAGTTGTTTGATTACATTTGAAGCACCAATATACGTATTGAAACTAATTTTAGACTGACCTGCTTTCCCGGCCTTTGTGGTTATCAATACCACACCATTCGATGCACGTGACCCATAAATTGCTGCTGATGATGCATCCTTTAATATCTGCATCGATTCGATATCGGCAGGAGCCAAAAAATTTATATCGTTTGTGGGAACTCCATCAACAACATATAAAGGATCATTGCTTGCCGTGATTGATGTATTCCCTCTTACCCTGACAACCATACCTGCACCCGGCTGTCCGCTAGGTTGAATCACCTGAACACCGGCAGCTTTCCCTTGAATGGCCTGAGCAGCCGAAATTATTGGCCTCTCCAACAAATCTTCAGTTGAAATGGTTGACACGGCAGTAGTAACATCTTTTCTTTTTACTGCGCCATAACCAATAACTACCAACTCATCCAGTATTTTCACATCTTCCTGCATCTGAACATTTAATATTTGCGGTTCAGTAACTGTAAATTCCTGATCGACATATCCGAGATAAGAAAACCGAATAACTGAACCTTTTGGAACAGATAAGCTATAATTGCCATCTACATCGGTCACAGTACCAATCGTTGTTCCTTGAACAAAAATATTGGCAGAGATGATAGGCTCACCATTGGCATCAGTTACTCTTCCTTTTATTGTTACGTTTTCTTGCTGTTTTCCCTCTGATTGTTGGGTTACTTGCGATCTCTTGACAAGAACAACAATGTTGTTGTTTTTTTCATACGTAACATCGGTTCCATTCAGTAATTTTTGCATAACCTCATCAATGTCCGAATTGACCACCTGAATTGAAATGTTTTTATTCAAAACATCTAACAATTCATTGTAGAAAAACCGGTATTCGCTTACGTTCTCTATTTCTTTCAGTACCTGACGAAAAGGTTTATTTTTTACATTTACTGAAATTTGTGAAAAAGATTGACTTGCAACGGTCCACAATAGCAGAAGTACAACTATCTTCGACAAAAAGCGGGACCTCCTGAAAAATAATTTTTCCCCCATAGATAATAATTTAAATATTATACACTTGTTGAATAAAAACAGAGAAAATTTGCATCTCTGTTTATATAATACAAAGTAAGGATAACAAAACCACTAATGTATTAGATTTTATTAGCAAAGTTTAACTCTATACTTCCCTTTTTAGAAAAACAAATTAATTGGGGTTTAAACCGATAAACACTAATCACGGTAATATAATTTTATAGTTGTACCTTCCATTTCGTAACGCATGGGTGAAGTAAGCGACAAAATATCCAATGTATTTCTTATGCTGCTCATCCCCAAGGTCCCTGAAAAACGTATGGAACGCAGTTTATCTGAAGCAAACTGAATATCAACATTGAAAATGCGCGACAAGGTACGAGCAATATCTTCAAACGACTGATTATCGAAATACAGATTTCCGCTTTTCCACTGTACAAAATCACCGGAACGCACCATGTCTGTAGTAAGTGTTTGAGTGGCTTTATTAAATATAGCACGTTGGTTTTCACTCAGAATTTGTTCCTGACCCGAAACACTTACTTTTATTTTTCCTTCAATCAAAACAGCAAATGCTTGTTGGTCTTCACTATAAGACCTGATGTTGAACGATGTCCCCAAAGCTTCAACATGCATTGACTCTGTTTTTACAATAAACGGACAATGCTTGTCTTTTGTCACTTCGAAATAGGCCTCACCTTCCAAAAAAATCGGCCGTCGCTTCCGATTGAATTCATTATTATTGTATATGATTTTAGAACCGGAATTTATCCACACCTTGCTCCCATCAGGAAGAACAACTTCTGCTTTTTCTCCATACCCAGCAATAATGATGGTTGGATGATTATTTTCTTGTTGTTTTTGAGTAAAATAATATACAGATAACGCAGAAACGATAGGCAGAATAAGAATGGCAGCCCATTGTAAAATTTTTTTCCAATTCTTTTGAATAAAATGGACCTCTTTTTCTTCCGGAATATTTTGACGAATATTTGAAAATATCTTTTGTTGTAAATTGACATCAATTACTGAATCGGATTTACGCAATTGGTCTTCAAAAATATCCTGTATATGCCGATCATTACGAATAAGGGTAAACAATTGTTCAATTTCCTCTGAAGATGCCTCGTCACGAAGATATTTTTCAAATAGAAGAATATAATTCTTATTTTTCATCTTTTCGTAGTCTCTTTTTATAATACAATTAATCGCTCCCTTTTCACTAACTGAAAATATTTTTTTATATTAAATTAACAGAAAGATAAAAAGAAGAAACAATTTATCACGATTCTTATGAAATTCCGTTCGCATGAATTTCATTGCTAGAGAGAGCTGAGTTTCAACGGTACTTACAGAAATATTCAAAATTTCTGCAATTTGTTTGTTGGAAAAGCCTTCTTTTTTGCTCAAAATGAATATTTTTTCCGCGACGGGGGTAACTGTTCGATAAGTTCGTTGAAAAATTTTTCCAACCATTTACGGTCGAGTTCTTCTTCGATAGAATTATCATGATCAATTTGTTTTTCCGAAAGTAATTTCTGATACAGAAACTCGATAGTTTGCCGCTGATACTTATTCATCAGCATATTTTTTGCAATCGTAGAAATATAGGAAAAAACCGATTTTTCGGGACATATCCGTTCACGCACCTCCCATAGCTTGATGAATGCATCCTGAACAATTTCTTCAGCCAAATATTTGTCTCCATGAGAAAGAGTCATAATAAAGTTATACAGCTTACCGCTGTATCGATAATAAATCTTCTCAAAAGCTTGAGAAGATCCATTACGAAGAGCTTTTAAATCATGTATTTCATCTTTTGGACGGAGCATGATTTTTATCCTTTTTATTATAACAAAAATACGACAAAACTGATTACAAAGCTAACAAAATAAACATCGGCCATCTTTTTTAAAAGTGACCGATGTTTTAGTGAAAAAATGCTATGAGCAAAACACTCTCTGCCTCCTATTAAAGCGGGAATTTCTTTTTATAATTGCTCACCTGTTTGGTGTATCCCATATTTTTGTTTGCGTGCAGGTTACTTTATCGGCCAAGTTTCCTACCTGAAATTTAAAGTCGCCCTCTTCCAATATCCATTTTCCCTCAAAATTTACAAAAGCCAAATCATCAGCCGCTATTTTCAATGCTACCGTTTTCCGTTCTCCGGGTTGGAGATTAATTTTCTGGAATGCTCTTAGGCGACGCACATCGGGTGTGATGGACGCAACCAAATCGCTCGTGAAAAGCATCACCGATTCTTTACCGGCCATCTCACCGGTATTTTTCACGTCTACCGTAACTGTAATGGTATCTCCGGGAACAAAACTTTTCTTGTCGATGATGAGGTTTGTATACTCAAACGTCGTGTAACTCAAGCCAAATCCAAAGGGATATTGAACAGCAGTTTCGGCATCGTAATCATACACTCCTTCCATTTTTTGAGCGATATTCTGACAGGGTTTGTGATCATAAGTAATCAGCCCTTGTTCAAATTTCGGATACGTGTATGGGAGTTTGCCACTTGGATTAACGTCACCTGCAAGGATATCGGCCAAAGCATCACCCCCGTAATTTCCGGGCAAATAGAGCTGTATAATGGCCTTCGAACCCGGTTCAATTTCACGAATAATGCGCGGACGACCTTCATTCAGCACTAAAATTACGGGTTTTCCCGTCTTCTGTAATGCCAGTGCCAGTTGAATCTGATTTTTGGAGAGCGATAATTCATCCAGATTGCCGGGTGTTTCGCAATACGAATTTTCCCCTACACAAAGCACAATGTAATCCACTCCTGTTGCAGCAGCTACAGCCTTATGTATTTCGGGTGGATTTTCTTCAAAATACTGTCCGTCCATTTTATACGTCACTCCCGGCTCATATTTCACGTTTGTTTCCCCGAATTTTTTTTGCAAAGCTTCAAAAATTGTATTGTATTGTTGCGCAAATTCTTCCACCTTCTCTCCCTGCCACGAGTAGCTCCATCCACCATTCAGTGTGCGCATTGAATTGGCATTGGGTCCTGTAACCAACAGACGCACTCCTTTTTTGAGCGGCAAGATATTGTCTTCATTTTTTAGCAACGTAATTGATTCGTCGGCTGCAGCTTTTGCCACTGCTTCATGTTCGGCACTTCCGAAATCGGGGTACTCTGATCGCGACCACGAAGGACGGTCAAACAATCCGAGACGGAACTTCAATCGCAATATCCTGCGTACAGCATCGTCAATTCTTTTCTGTGAAACCTCGCCCGCTTTAACCAATTGCACCAACTCATCGCAAAATCGCAAATTATAAGGTTCCATTACCATATCGATTCCTGCATTAATGGCAATGCGAATAGCGTCTCTATAATCTTTGGCAATATGATCACGTGAAAGCAGATTTTGCACATCAGCCCAATCCGTTACGATTACCCCATCGAAATTCAAATCCTTTTTTAACCATTCGGTAAGCAATCTATAATCGGCATGCGTGTTCACGTTATTAACAATCCCCGAATTAACCATTATGGATAATGCGCCGGCTTCAACCGCTGCACGAAATGGTTCAAAATGTTTTTCGCGAAGATCGCATTCCGAAATCACGGCAGGCGTACGATCTTTTCCCGAATAAGGCACTCCATAACCCATATAATGTTTCAACGAAACAGCCACATGGTTCCGGTCGATATGATTGCGATCCTCGCCTTGATATCCTCGAACGGAAGCCAATCCCATTACTTTGGCAAGATAAGGATCTTCCCCAAAAGTTTCCCACTGACGCGGCCAACGCGAATCACGCCCCAAATCGAGTACAGGTGAAAAATTCCACGGGATATTGCTGGCTCTGGTTTCATAAGCCGTTATGCGGGAACCCTCCTCCATCAATTCCGGATTAAACGTAGCAGCCATTCCTATTTGTTGAGGGAAAAAGGTTGCCCCTGCTGTATAGGTGACCCCATGAATGGCATCAATGCCGTAAATCACGGGAATTCCTGTTTCTTGAAGGGCTTTTTCCTGAATAATTTTGATGGTATTTTCCCAAACTTCGGTAGTTCTTGCCCTGTTGTTACTCGTATTCAAGATAGAGCCCACTTTATATTTACCAAAAACCGTATCCAGCATAGCCGGATCGAGTTCAAAAGGTTCATCGCTGGCGTAAACACTTCCACCTTTGCCCAAGACATCTACGGTAAACTGAGCCATTTGCCCTACTTTTTCTTCGAGAGACATTTTAGAGATCAACTCGTTGATTTTTTTCTCAACCTGCTGATCCGTAGTTTTTTTCTGCTCACAACCTACTATCGTGAGTGCAAGCAAGATGAGAAATACAATTTTTTTCTGTTTCATTAGCTTATTTATTTTTAATGATTAGTTTTTTTACGGCTTCATACCCAATGCTTTTATGTAACCCTCGTTTTTTGAACAACAAGCAAATTTACTATTTTCAATTAATTCATCCAATGCCTTTCGCACTGTATCTTGATTAGGTCTATTCTCACGTATTTTGGTAAAACTACTCCGATCCTTTTTGGTATACTCCGCAATCACATTCCAATTTTCAGACTCTTTAAGAGCAACTATACAACTACTTTTCCCCATTTTTTTATATGGCCAGAAATGCCATCCCATCCGGTTTCTTTCGAGCAAACGCCGGAACCCTTCAATCCATTCATCCGTATTTTCTCCCGTTTCTCCCATATACATTGGCAAATTCGTTTTTTCTCTGAAATCGAGAAAGTGCTGAATTGCAGCTTGAGTGGTATCTGTCCAATACGTATGACATTCGTACATCATTTTATCATCGAATTTCGGATTTTGGAAAACCGAAAAATTGGTATTCCATTGCGCACCTCCCCAGATAACAATATGATTTTTGTCAACTTCTCTAATCGCTTCGGTAACCTTCATGTAAAGAGGTTCGAGATAATTATTTAGCTCATCTTTGTTATCAAAAAAATGAGCAATGGGTTCATTCAGCAAATCATAACCAAGAACAGTAGGCTCATCGGCATAATGTTTGGCAATACGTTTCCAGATGGAACAAAAAAGCTCTTGACTTTTGGGACTTTCAAACAACCACGGGTAACCGTAGCTGTCATCGATATTGTCTCCGGTTTGACCTCCCGGCGCAGCATGCATATCGAGTACGACATACACCCCTTCTTCTTTACACCATCGAATAACGTTATCGAGCAGTTCGAATCCGCGATTGGGATTATTGTTTCCCATAAAATCTTCATAGGTAAACAATTTGTAATGAAAAGGAACGCGAATAGAATTCATGCCGGTTTGACGGATGTAACGAATATCGTCTTGGGTAATGTAGTTTTCCTGAAACTTCCTCCAGAATTGGTTGACAAAATCCGGCCCTACCATTTCTTTTAAAGCCTGATCGATAAGTCGGTAAGAATTTACATCTTGAAACAGAAACATGTATCCTTCAGGATTTAACCAATTCCCAAGATTGATTCCCTTCATTAAAAATGCTTCCCCCTCGGGAGTAACTAAATTTTGTCCTTCTACAGAAATGAAACCGCTTTTCTCGTGTCTTCCGTTTTGCGAAAACAAAGAAAAAATAACTGTTCCTGAAAGCAAAACGATAAGAAGTATTTTTCTTGTTCTCATCATATACTATTCATTTTTATTTCTGATAAACCCGAACATAATCGATTTCGTAGGTTGCCGGAAGAACCGTTTCGTCTATGCCTTGTGCACCACCCCAGTTGCCTCCCCATGCAAGGTTAAGTTTTAAATAGAACGGTTTGTTGAACGGCCATGTATTGATATCGCCTTTGCCGTCGTTGAGAAAAGTAAAATACGGTTCCCCATCGACAAAAGCCGTGATTTTCTGTGCCGTCCATTCCAGCGCGTAAACATGAAACTCGGTTTCCGCATTTTGAATTCTTTTGGAAGCTGTCTTCTGTGTTCCGATGGAGTGATTGTAAGCCATAGTGTGTACAGATGCATGCACCACATTCGGATCGTATCCTACATATTCCATAATATCGATTTCACCGTCGAGCGGCCAATTTTTGAAATCTTTCGGCAACATCCAAAAAGCCGGCCATGTACCTCTTCCGGTCGGCATTCGCAGTCGGGCTTCAAAATAGCCGTATTGCCAACTTTTCACTGTATTCATGCGAATGGAAATTACCTCCGTTCCTCTTTTTTTGGCGATAATTTTTAATGTTCCGTCGGTAACTACAGCACAAGTATCCGTACCAATAAAACGATCGATATAATTTTGAAGCTCGTTATTCCCCCATCCGTGAGCCCCGGTTTCAAACCACCAGTTGGTTGTACTCGGCATAGCCGGCTTTCCGTCTTTTTCTCGCGAATCGTTAAATTCATCGCTCCACACCAAATTATACCCTTCAGGAACATAATTCTCCTTTTGTCCTTTTTGTTGGGTTATAGTAACCTTTTTAGTAAAAGCATCGCCGGAAGTAAATATAAGTTCAGCTGTCCGTGGTGTTTCGAAAGGATTTTTTAAAACCGTAATCTTTAAACTTGTCTGCCCGGGATACCCTTTTGCTACAGAAAGCGTACACCAAGGCTGGCTGGAAGTAACCATCCAATCGGCGTTTGCCGTAACAATCACACTTTTTGTCTCACCTTCTCCTGAAAATTCTCCGGGTTCAGGATCAAGCGTAATTTCTATCTGTTTTCCCGGCTCGGATGGTTCGGTTGTGGGATCATCTCCATCCGAACATGCTCCCATCATAAAAAAAGCAATAAGAAATATATTGATCATTTTCTTCATTATCTCAAAACTAGTAAAATTAGGGCTGCCGCTATTCACGGCAGCCTTTCTCGATCATTGTTTTATTCGCAAAAAGTAAAATCATCAAAGAAGAATATACCGGGACCGGCATGACCTTCTCCTCCAAATTGGATCACGATCTTGTCATAATCTTGTTGATCACTTACACTGCTGAAATCAAATTCAAGTTCCAACCATCTATCCATCGTAAGGTCTCTTTTTATGATCTCTGTTTGCGTTTGCCATGCATTATCCCCCATATCGCTGTTTTGCAATTTAATGGCCAACTGCGGACGCAATCTCTTTTCGGTAATCCAATCCCCCGCTACGGCATTTTCCGTTTCATAATCGTTATAAGAAGGAATATACACTTTCAAACGAATCTTATTCTGCCTAGTCAGATCAAATTTATAATCGGGCGCAGTAAAAGATAAATTGCTATAGAAAGCAGTCGTTTTTTGATAACGATATACTTTATTTGAGGTATTGATGGGTATAGGAGCCGGATTGTCGACAATGCCGCTTAACGGCCCCATATCCTGAGTTACAAAATTAACAGTCAGCTTACCCGATTCAAAATCCTCGAATAAAGGCTTGGCTTTGGGCTCTTTGACTATGGGAGGTTCAGCAATATTCAGCTCTTCCAGACAATAGACAAAAATCCAATCTTGTTTTTCAACCTGATTATCAACCCGCAAAGCCATGACCTTATCCGTTTGATAAATTATTTCGTAATCCTGCGTACCACAATAATAACCCATGAAGGCATTTCCCGACAGAGTCAACACAGGATACTGTCCACTCTCATCAATAGAAAAGGTGTAAGAGCCCCCTTCATAAGGGAAAAAGACATCATCGCCACTTGAGCCTGTCACATTAAATCCTCCTATGGTAGCAGCTGAAGCCTTCCGTCCATATCCTTCACCTGCAGTTTCTATTATCAAGCGAGCACCATCCTGAATAAAGGTAAACCTGAAATCATACAATTTCCAATCTTTTTTTTCATTTGGCGGTGCGTGCCACCATTCCTGCGAATAACTATTGCGATCTCCCAAACCCATATGTCCTTTAATATCAAACCCGGTAGCTTCTGCAACTTCTTTTACATAGTTATTGTATTGATCGAAGACCCATGTTTTTCCATTGGGGTTATCAATTCCTCCGGTCAAATTCACGTAGGCAGGTGTACTTATTAATCCGAAATCATCCTCTTCAATATGAATTACTTCGCTTCTCGATGCGGAAGAACCATCTGCAGCATAAAGGGTAAGCGTAACCGTATAATCCCCTTTCATTGGATAAGAACCTGTTGCTTTATTGCCCTTTGCCGTAGAACCGTTGCCCAAATCCCACACAGCAGTAACCGGAGAATTTACCTTCGAAGTATTTGTAAAAATAATCACATTATTGCTAGTAGGGGAAGGTGCTTGAGAAAAAGATACAATATCGGAGGTAACCGTACCCAATTCACCCAATGAATATTTATCATCTTCTTGAGGACTACATGCTGCAAACATAAGGGCTGACAGCAGCACCCAAAATCCTTGTTTAAATATGTTTCTCATAATTGTTTATTCTTTTAAAAATAGAAATGGTTATTTCCAATTTCCATTCTGCTTTAATTCAAACTCTGTTCCTTTCGTTTTTTCCATCTCACCTTGCGGAATAGGTAAATATTTCATCCACTCCTCAAAAGTGCGCACGGAATTATGTTCCGATTCGTTCTCCGTTAAAACAGTAGGAGCATCACCCCAACGTACCAAATCCCAAAAACGCATACCCTCTCCTAAAAATTCCCGACGACGCTCCAATTTAATGTTCTCATCGGTTGCCTGAATAGGACTAACACCGGCACGTTCACGAATCTGATCCAAACAAGCTTGAGCGTTGACACCATCTACTTCAGACTGTCCATGCATTTTTACTAATTCCACATAATTCAACAATGTTTCAGCATATCGGAAGATGCGTAAATTGTTGCAATAATTTAAATCGACATCTCCAGGAGGAGGATTATATCCAACACGAGCCGCATACTTGCGTTGAAACAAACCGGTGTTTTGGAAACGAGGCGTGTAAAGTCCGTCATCCCACTTATTGATAGATCCGTCACGACGTTTATCGCCTTGCTCATACATATCATAAGCTGCCTGACGAACCGGCCCGAATCCCCAACCACCTTTAAATATACCGTCGGGGTCTTTCAAATCTGCCGGTGAAATAAAAGCAGGCAAATTGGTTCCGTAACCTGACCATGCATTCCCCCAACTTTTCCCTTCAGGGAGTTGGTTACTTTCGAAAATCGATTCTTTACAGAACTCGTTCTCATCTTCCCACATGGCATCAAAATCTTCAAACAATTCATATTTACCACTTTTAATGATAGTTGCCATATCGTTTGTGATTTGAGGATATCGGGATTCGTCTTTTTGATAAAGAACCACCCTTGCCCTTAACATTAATGCAGCGGCTCGCGATACGCGCCCCAAATCGTTCCCTGTAGTTTCCATAGGAAGGCGACCTTCGACGCAGGCAAAATCTACGTCCTTCATGATTTTATTGTAAATAGAATCGGCCGGTAACTGTTTGGCCATATAAGGAGGATCGGAAAGAGGTTCTTCAAAATAAGGAATATTACCCCAAAATTTCCACAACAAATGCACATAATATGCTCGCAGAAAATGAGCTTCTGCTTTAAATTGTTCCAATTTTTCCTCTTTTACACCCACAGCATTATCGCAAGAAATAATCACATTGTTGCAACGAGCCAAACCTGTGAAATAAATACTCCATAATCCATCGAGAGTAGAAGCTGCAGTGGAGGTAAATTGAGATAACTTATAAAGTTGTTCCTGGTCTCCTGCACTCCCTCCTCCCTTGTAAAGATCATCCGAACGAAGGTCCGACATCAACAAAACGGCATTGTAATTAGAATTGGCATAGCTATCAAACAAAAGAATTTGATATGCCGAAGCAAGATTTGACAAAATTGAACCTTCGGTTGCAGTGCCTCCAGCCTCCAATTTTTCAGTTGAAGAAGCCGTTAAAAAATCGTCACTGCAAGAAGTTATTGAAAGCATACCAATCAAAACCGCTGTTATGATAGATAGTAATATACATTTTTTCATATTTTCATTTTATTAAATGGTTAAAAAGATATATTTGCACCGAGATATAGGGTTCTTGATTGAGGATAAACTCCTCGGTCAACTCCAATCCTTGTATAATCTCCGGTAGCAACTTCGGGATCGAATCCGTCATAACCGGTAAAAGTCAAGAGGTTTTCAGCCGAAATATATATTCTTAATTGCTGAATCGCTATTTTTTTTGTCCACATGGCCGGTAAAGTATACCCGAGCTGTGCAGTTTTTAAACGCAGGAAACTGCCATTTTTAATGTAAAGGTCAGAAGAACGCCAGTTGCCGTTGGGATCTGCACTGGTCATACGCGGAATTTTATTTGAAGTTCCTTCCCCATGCCAGCGCTGAAGCATCCAGGATGGAC
Organism: uncultured Dysgonomonadaceae bacterium; assembly: GCA_964444915.1. Taxonomy (GTDB): domain Bacteria; phylum Bacteroidota; class Bacteroidia; order Bacteroidales; family Dysgonomonadaceae; genus Anaerorudis. Next base: position 7,440 of record CAYUIY010000003.1, on the reverse strand, counting down.
GATTCATTGCCGGAATGTCGCCTCGCATCGAAAAGTCGAACATGTCATTCCCTGCAGTTCCCTGGAAAAATAAATTCAAATCAAATTTCTTCCATTCTGCTCCTAATGATAATCCAAAAGTCCAATCGGGCATACCCTTTCCGATTTTTGTTTTATCATTATCATCAACCACTCCGTCGCCGTTAAAATCCACAAAACGAACATCTCCGGGTTGTGCCTTCGGCTGGTATTTTTGCCCCTTAGAATTCACATATGCATCAACTTCTGCTTGATTCTGAAAAATTCCGTCCGTTTTATATCCATAGAAGAAAGGCCATACTTCACCGTTTTGTCCTTTGATAAAACTTCCTAATCCGGAAGCACCCGCAGTTTCATAAATGGCTTCGCCGGATGCCGTACCAAGTTTTATCAATTTATTCCTCAAATAGGAAGCATTTGCCGAAATATTATACCTAAAATCGCCAACCACTTGTTTCCAACCCACTTCAAATTCGAGTCCCCAATTTTCCATATTCCCCACATTGCCTATGGGAGCACCCTGTCCCACATAACTTGGAATAGGCTGATCCATTAACATTCCATTGGTTTTCTTCTTAAAATAATCGAAACTAAAAGTAAGAGCAGTTCGCAAAAAATAAGCATCAAAACCCAGATTGGTTTGTTCCGACTCTTCCCATTTTACACTCGGATTAGGTAAAGCCGACGGTGAAGTTCCATATTGCATAGTCCCTGTTTTTGTTCCCGTAGCTACAGAATAGCCACCGCCGAAATAGTAATTTTGTCCTCCATCCATCAATGAGGTATAACGAAAATTTCCGATATTTTCATTCCCATTTTTACCCCAACTGAAACGAAGTTTAAGCGCTTCAATCCAATCAGGATGATTATCGATTAAAAACGGTTCGTTTAACACATTCCATCCTACCGATACAGCGGGAAAAATCGCCCATTTATTGTTTGGCCCAAACCTGGAAGAACCATCACGGCGAACGGTTGCCTGCAACATGTAACGTTCAGCATAATTATAATCCACTCGTCCAAAATAAGAAGCCAATGACGTAAAATCAAATCCTCCAGTTCCCCCATAAATACGTTCCTTGTCGCGATCGGCTGTTGCTGCATTTATGGTTGCCAGCTTGGGATCGGTTCCCAATAAATCATAATCGCTACCACCCAATTGGCGATAAGTATATTTTTGAGCCGATTGCCCCAATACAAATGTCAAATTATGTATATCCGAAAATATTTTATTATACGTAAATACGTTTTCAACCTGCCATTTAAATCCCCGATTCATTTGACTCCATACGGAACTCTGATTTACATCCTTACCCTGGGTAGCCAAAAAATAGGGAAATTCATACCCATCATCACCCCAAAAAGCAAGATCAAAACCATAACTACTCCTGAATTTTAAACCGGGTAAGATATCTACTTCTCCCCAAAATGTTCCCACAAATTTATCTGAATTCCATCGGTCTGACCGAGGTTGATTCAACATGGCCACAGGATTAGCAATTTCCTGAAAACCTGCCGGAGGAATCGAAAACACTCTTCCTTTTTTATCTGTGACTGCATACGGATGAGCAGCCAAAATAGCAGAAATCGGTTGAATATCCGGATCATCTGAAGTCTCCGGAGCATAAACAGGGATACGCGGATTGAATGCCAACGCACTTCCTAAAACGGAACCATATTCAGAATTAGTTTCAATGCCTGTAGAATTATCCCTTGAATAACCAACATTTACACCAACTCTTAACTTATTAAAAACACTGCGCTCTTTATCTTCAAATACATTATAGGTCGAATTTGTTCGCAAACTCCATCTTCATAATTAGATTTCCCGTAATTCCCTCCTACAATACCATCTTGATCATAATATCCCAAAGAAAGAAAATAAGATATTTTTTCGGAATTTCCACTCAAACTGAGTTGGTGAGCTTGAACAGGAGCATCGTAATTGAAAGTTTCATCTTGCCAATCTGTTCCTTTTCCTGCCTTAGTAATTTGCTCTTTGGTATATCGCGGCAAATTTCCATCGTTAATCTGAGCTTCATTCATTATGACCATATATTCTAAGGCATTTAATACCGATTTTTTCTTCCACGGATTCTGCCATCCATAGTTAAAATCATAATTAATAACATGCTTCCCCACACCTTTTACAATACCTTCACCTGTCTTCGTAGTAATAAGAATCACACCATTTGCTGCTCGAGCACCATAAATCGCAGCCGATGCTGCATCTTTAAGTATTTCTACTGACTGAATATCCACCGGATTCAAATAGTTGATGCCGCCATCAACCGGCATGCCGTCAACAATATAAAGGGGATCACTATTATTCACAGTGCCAATGCCGCGAATGCGTACTTTGGATTCGGCTCCGGGATGACCGGAACTCTGAGTTATTTGGACACCCGAAACTTTACCCTTTAAAACATCCTCTATTCGAGAAGGCCTTGGAACATCCAATTCTTCTGCTGTAACCCTGCTGATGGCGGCGGTTACAACACTTTTCTTTTGGACACCATAACCTATTACTACCAACTCATCCAATACTTTCACTTCTTCTTCCATCCTAACGTTCAATGTGGTAGGCTCTGCAATCGTAAATTCTTGGTCGACGTAACCGAGATAAGAAAACCGAACAACGGAACCTTTCGGAACCGATAAAACATAATTGCCATCAATATCGCTTATGGTACCAATTGCTGTTCCCGGAACAAAAATATTGGCTCCGATAATGGGCTCACCATTCACATCCGTCACTTTTCCTCTTATTTGCACCTGATCCTGCTGTGGAGTTTGTCGATTTTCAGCAACTTCCTTTTTTGCAGGCAGCTCAAAAATGTAGATTTTGTTGTCTTTAATCTCGTAGCCAATGTTACGAGGCGACAACAACTCATCCAATACCTGAGTAAGTTCAACATCGGTTACACGAATGGTTACCCGTTCGTTAAGGTTTACCACCTCCTTGCTGTAAGCCAAGGTGTAACCTGTTTGCTCGGTAATACTCTCCAACACCGTTTTTAAGCTTTTTCGGTTGAAATCTAAACTGACTTTTTGCGCTGAACTTACACTAAAGCTGAACGCCAAAAGAAAGAGCAGAATAACCGTACGCTTCTTGTAAAGAATTCTTCTCATGGTTTGTTAATGTATTAAAAATTAAACATATAGATAAAATTGATCTTGTTTTCCTCTTCAAATTACTTACGCTTTAAATCAAATTATTTTTTAACAATTTTGGCATTATTTATAATATTGACACCGCTAAGAGAGAAAAGGATGAGTTAAAGAAATATAAAATTTAAAAAGGAGCATTTATGTTCTCCTGAAGCAAAAACCGGAAAATAAAAATAAACGAATCTTTAAGGCCGGCGGAGAGTCACCAGAATTTTATCTTTTTGAAAAGTGAATTTCACGGGAGCGATTTTTTCCAATTCGCCAAGAATATCAGTAATTGTGGTTTGACGGGTAATGAGCGTATACGAATACCGTAATGCTTTCTCATCTTTTATTTCGAAAGAAACATCGTATCTTCTTTCCAACATGCGAAGAACTTCTTCGAGGGGAGTATCATGAAAATAGAAAACATTATTTTTCCATAGCGAAAGATTGGTTGATTTTGAAAGATTTCGAACCACCGATTCCCCATTCGTTTTATGGTAAACGAGCTGCTGACCGGGTAAAAGAGCATACTGATTGCCGGATGTCCGAAATTCTATTTTCCCCTCATCCAATACCACTTCTATTTTCTCTTCATCTTCGTAAGCCTTCACATTAAATGAAGTGCCTAACACTTTTACATCAACATTTCCTGCATGAACAATAAACGGACGCCTTTTTGCCGGAGTAACATTAAAATAAGCCTCACCTTCAACGTATACCTGCCGTTTGGTCAACCCAAATTTTCTGGGATAGCGTATTTTGGTATCGGCGTTAAGGTAAACATCGCTTCCATCCTGAAAAAGAATTCGGGCGCTCTCACCTTTAGGTATATAAATTTCGTCATAGGGAGATTTACCGAAAATATCGACTTGCGAATTCAAATACAGCCCGAAACCAAGCAAAACAACAAAAGGAACAACAATGGCTGCCGTCAAACGGGCCATACGCACATAACGCTTATGCCGAATTTCTTTATCGATTCTCGATAAGATAATTTCCGATTGAATGGGAGAAATCGTTTTTTGACCGGAGGAAAACTCTTCTAAATACATATCCCGATCGATCATATCCGACAGAAATTGTTGCCCTTCGATCGTTGAAGAAAACCACTCTACAACACATCGGGCATTTTCTTTGGAAGATGAACCATCGATTACCTTTTTTATTGTTTCCTTTCCGGACAAATTCATGAAATTATTGCTCCTTTATTGAATAGACACACAAATCATGAAAAAATATGAGTTAAAAAATGTTTTTTTCAAAACAACATTAATTTCATTTTGCGAAAATACTTTCGAAGCATTTTTATAGCTTCCTGATAATGCGATTTAACAGTATGAATAGAAATACCCATTCGGTCTGCAATTTCCTGATTACTAATGCTTCCTTCCATTTTCATTTTGCAGATTTCTTTTTTTCGAGCAGGAAGCTTCTCAATTCCTTGTTCTAGTATTTCCGATAATTGCATTTCTTCGAGCAGCGTTGAAAAATCGTTACCATCCGAAATCTCTTCTTGTGCATTTACATAATTTATCGAAACCATTTTTTTGTTATCACGAAAATAATTCAAGATATAATTTTTGGTCATGGTGTAAAGATAATTTTTTAGATTAATCTCTATCTCGATGTGTCGGGTACTTTCCCACAATTTTACAAATACATGCTGAACAGCTTCTTCTGCCGCTTCAACATTTTTCAGGTAACGCAACGCCAGCGAATACAAATAGGAATGATATTTGTGATATACCACCACAAAGGCATCTTTGTCTCCTTTCTTGATCAAAAGAAACAAAGCATGATCTTCGTTTTCGATGATAGAAAAATTGTCTTTCATAAAAAAACAGAAATACAAAACATCGCTCAAAGATACGTATTTCTACCAAACCATTACCTTATGATTCTGTTTTTAGCATTTATAAAATACAAGATAGCTGTATTTTAGTTTAACTTCAATTCGTATTTTCGAAAGCATTATGTTATATTTGCTGAACAAAAACTTTTTAAGGGAGGAAACAGAAAAATATTCAGAAATAAACAACAAGAAAATGCGAAAGAGAAAAATTCGAATTAAAGATATAGCCAAGTTAGCCGGAGTTTCCACCGGAACTGTCGATAGGGTTTTACACAATAGAGGGAATGTATCGGAAGCCGCTCGAAAAGCAGTAGAAGAAGTGCTGGAACAAGTTGACTACAAACCAAACATCCACATTTCGGGACTGTCATTGAAAAAAAATTATCAGATTACTATTACCACTCCAACGGTTTCGAAAGGCGAATACTGGGAAAGTATTCACAAAGGCATTCAACGTGCTTTGGAAGAATATGAAAATATCAATGTGAATTGTTTGATTCATACTTATAACCAATACGACATTTATTCCTGCCGTGAAACTTTCAAAGAAATTCTTGAAATTCCTACCGATGCATTAATTATTGGTCCCACTTTCAAGAAAGAAACCCTCTACCTGACTTCTGAACTCAATAAAAAATCTATCCCTTATGTTTTTGTCGATTCAATGGTTGAACAAACCTCTCCCTTGGCATTTTTTTCTTCCAACCATTATACTTGCGGTTACCTGATGTGCAAACTCATAACGGCCATCATGCGCAATCCGTCGGATATCGGCATCTTACAGGCGGTCAGAATAGGCGATAAAAGCGCAAATACAACCATTTTGAGGAAAAACGGATTCGACGATTACCTAAAAGAAAAAAAACAGACAAATAAGGTTTACCGCATTCCTTTTTCGGTGCTCGAACCCGAAAAGAACGACGATTTATTGTCCGATTTTTTTCATAAACATACCGATATTGGAGGAATTGTTGTTTTAAACTCACGAGGAAATCTAATTGCCAACTATCTTGCAAAAAATGGTATCAATAACATTAAGCTCGTTTGTATCGATTTGACTACCCCGAATATCAAAGCACTCAAAAATGAGTATATCGATTTTCTAATCGGCCAAAATCCCGAACGCCAAGGATTTATGGCAATGAAAACATTAATTGAATTTTTGATTTACCGAAATCCCATACAGGTGGAAAACTACATGCCTTTGGATATCCTCACCAAAGAAACTATTGATTATTATCAGGAATTCAATATTTAAAAACAAAAGCAATCGATTGAAATCAACCGATTGCCTTGTGCCATCTCGTGGTCCCACTTGGACTTGAACCAAGGACCCCCTGATTATGAGTCAGGTGCTCTAACCGGCTGAGCTATGGGACCTGTTAATGAAATTTTTTCATCAAAAACGGATGCAATATTACTACTTTTTTCGAAAATAACCAAAAATTCGTCCTCAAAAATCCCTTTGTAGATTCAACCGACGCGTACAACACAGTATAAAGAGCAAAGTTGATTGCTGAGTTTTTACAATTATGGATTCAACCGGGCATGTGCAGCACGTGCTAAACGTGAAAAAACAACACGCTTTTGGCACGAAAATCTTCGCCCCCTCTCTCAACCTAAGTGTTGTATGCGCGAAACGATGCGCCTTCGGCGGAAACACATCTGCGGGGGCGCCTTACATCCCATCCCCGAGCGATCACTTCTTCCCGATTAAATCCCTTTAAACATCTTTTCAACCGGAGTGTTCGGAGCGTTGTTCGTCTGACAAAGACGAGAGTGAACTCGATGTATATCGTGAATGTACTTTTCAACCGGAGTGTTGCCTATCCGACCCGAAACCGATATTCCGAGCGGGGAGGGCCGTGTTTTTATGCGGCGTCGCTGTAGCTCCACCACTTTTCCTTATGCCGATAATTTCGGGCGGGGTAAGGTTTTTTTGTGGTGTCGTCGCACGCACGGGGTGTGCTGTCGCAGGTACTTGGTCGACTGCGGTTATACTTTCCGTATTTTTCTTTCCCTCTGCCTCAACTGCGGCATGACGTTCTTTTCTTTCGGTGGTGTTTGCCGGCCGGTTGTTCGCTTCTTTTGCTGCCGCTGTAACTCCACCACTTTTCCTTATGCCGATAATTGCAGGCGGGGTAAGGTTTTTTTGTGGTGTCGTCGCACGCACGAGGTGTGCTGTCGCAGGTACTTGGTCGACTGCGGTTATACTTTCCGTATTTTTCTTTCCCTCTGCCTCAACCGCGGCATAACGTTCTTTTCTTTCGGTGGTGTTTGCCGGCCGGCTGTTCGCTTCTTTTGCTGCCGCTGCGATCCGACGTCCTTTTTTCATGTCGTCGATTGCGGGCGGTGTTTGCGCTCCGTTCTTTGCCTTTGCCGCCGTGCGGCGCCCCTTCCTCACGGCAACCGCT
>CAYUIY010000002.1:0-51547 GCA_964444915.1 uncultured Dysgonomonadaceae bacterium | reverse complement strand
TGTATGTTTTTTAAATTCCCGAATGAAAATATCGATTTCATCTTTCGATATGGAAAGGGGAGGAAGCAAGCGCATGACGTTGTTTTTTGCTCCGCCGGTAAAAATATGACTTTCAAACAAGAGTTTATTGCGCAGTTCCGACTGATCGGGTGTGAGTTGTACGCCGATCATCAGACCGCGGCCGCGAATCTCTTCGATGCCTCGACACGCCGAAAGTTCTTTTTGCAGATACTCGCCCATTTCTTCGGCATTGTTGATCAGCGATTCTTCTTTGAGAACCTTCAGTACGGCAATGGCTGCGGCACATGCCAAATGATTCCCGCCAAAGGTGGTCCCCAGCATTCCTTTTCGGGGTTTGAATTTCGGAGAAATGATGACTCCTCCGATGGGGAAACCGTTCCCCATACCTTTGGCCGTGGTGATGATGTCGGCTTTGATGCCGGCAAACTGATGGGCAAAGAATTTACCCGTTCGGCCGTATCCCGATTGCACTTCATCGAGAATAAGCACGGTGTCATTTTTTTTGCACACCACTTCGAGTTGTTGGAGAAATTCGTTGTCGGGAGCAAATATTCCGGCCACTCCCTGAATGCCTTCGATAATGACAGCGGCCACATCGCCTTTGTCGAGCTCTTTGGCAACGGCATCGATATTGTTCAATGGCAGAAAGGTGACTTCATGACCGGTGTTGAAAGGCGATTGGATGGCGGGATTGTCTGTAACGGCTACGGCGCCTGAAGTGCGTCCGTGAAAAGCTTCCCGGAAAGCGATGACGCGTTTTTTGCCGGTGTGAAACGAGGCAAGTTTCAACGCATTCTCGTTGGCTTCGGCTCCGGAATTGCACAGAAACAGTGCATAATCGGGATAGCCGCACAACTCGCCCAGCTTGTCGGCAACTTCCTGCTGTAGGCTATTGATTACCGAATTGGAGTAGAAACCGATTTTGTCGATCTGTTCTTTGAGCATGCGGGTATATTCGGGATGGGTGTGCCCGATGGAAATGACGGCATGCCCGCCATAGAAGTCCAAGTACTCGGTTCCGTTTCTGTCCCATAAACGGCATCCTTTTGCCCTTACGGGTTCGATATTCCAGAGGGTATATACGTCAAATAAATTCATTCTTGTTTATGTTTTTGTTCTCAAAATAACGGTTTGTTAAAAAGCACTTCCTTTCAGCTTCAATCCGGTGATTTCGTCTAGTCCAAACATCAGGTTCATGTTCTGAACGGCTTGTCCGGATGCTCCTTTCAGCAAGTTGTCGATAATGGAGGTGATGTGAATGTATCCGTTGTGAAATTCGATGTGCAACAATCCTTTATTGGTGTTCACTACCTCTTTGAGGCTGAGTGGGGCATCGGAAACGAATACGAAAGGGGATGTTTCGTAAAACTGCTTGTAGAAATCGATGGTTTCTGCTTCGCTCATCGAACCGTCCCATTTTGTATATATGCTTGCGAAGATGCCGCGGGTGAAATTGCCCCGCATAGGAATGAAATTGATCTCGGGAAGAGTAGGATTACCTGCATCGACCAAGGTGCGTTTTATCTCGTTGAGATGTTGATGCGTGAAGGGTTTGTAAATTGAAATATTGGATGCACGATAACTGAAATGAGTGGTTTCAGTAAGTTTCTTGCCCGCGCCGGTAGAGCCTGTGATGGCATGAATGTGAACGGCATCCGAGAGTTTGTTGATGGATGCCAACGGTATCAATGCCAGTAAAATGGAAGTGGCAAAACAACCGGGATTGGCTATATTATGTGCTTTGCGGATTTTTTCTTTGTTAAGCTCGCACAAGCCGAAAACGAATTCACGGTTGCCGAATACCGGATTGTTGCGGAAATCACTTCCAAGATCAATGATTTTGCATGATTCGGCAATGGGATTCTCCTGTAGAAAAGTGCGCGAAATGCCGTGCCCTAAGCAAAGAAAAATCACATCGGGATGCCCAACTTTATCGGTAAAGCGGAGATTGGTTTCGCCCAACAAGTCGCGATGAATGTCGGCGATGGGCACACCCACCGACCTAGTGCTCGTTACCGAATCGATTTTTACTTGAGGATGATTCAGCAGGAGGCGCAACAGTTCCCCGCCTGTGTACCCTGTTCCTCCTGCAATACTTACGTTAATCATTTTGATGAATGGTATGGTAAATTTTCAACGGATTGGCTACGACTTTGGTGAAACCAATGATATCTTGCGGGGTGAGCGATTTGTTGCTTTCGCCATAATCGCCGAAGATAGGGTTCATCAGGTCGTAAGGGCTTTCGCATCCCAATACGGAAAAATGATACGGACGCAGCTCTACTTCTACTTCTCCTGTCACGAATTTCTGGGTGTCGGTGAGGAAAACCTCGATGTTGCGCATCACGGGTTCAAGATACTGAGCCTCGTGCATGAGTTGTCCGTACCAGTTGCCGAGCTGCTCTTTCCAATATAACTGGTGTTTGGTCAGTACATGTTTTTCCAACAAATGATGGGCTTTGATGATGATCAATGGAGCCGGCGCTTCAAAAGCCACGCGGCCTTTTGTGCCGATGATGGTATCGCCAACGTGGATGTCGCGCCCGATGGCAAATTTCGATGCCGTTTTGTTGATGGTACGGATGACATCTACGGGATTCATTTTTTCTCCGTTGAAAGAAACCGGTTCTCCTTTATGAAATCCGATTTTTATACGTTCAACGCCATGATCGGTCACTTGCGAGGGATAAGCCTCTTCGGGGAGCACCCCTGACGATTTCAGCGTTTCCACTCCGCCCACGCTGGTTCCCCATAGGCCTTGATTGATGGAATATTTTGATTTTTCCCACGAAAAATCGAAACCTTTCTCTCGCAGGTAGTCTATTTCCTGTTGTCTTGACAAGCCCAGTTCGCGAATAGGAGCGATGATTTTTACTTCCGGTGCCAGCACTTCAAAAACCAAATCGAAACGGATCTGATCGTTACCTGCACCTGTGCTTCCATGAGCAACATAATCGGCTCCGGTTTTCTTGATATGTTCTACAATATTCAGTGCCTGAAAAAATCGTTCGGAACTTACCGAAAGGGGGTACGTGTTGTTTTTTAACACATTACCGAAAATCAGATACCGAATGCCTCGTTGATAATAATCTTCAACGGCATCGATGCAGGTATGTGTGGTTGCACCCAGTTGTAATGCACGTTCTTCGATACGTTTGGCTTCTTCTTCGGAAAAACCGCCCGTATTGACGATGACCGTGTGCACCTCCAAGCCTTTTTCGTGAATCAAATACGGTACACAGAACGAGGTGTCGAGTCCGCCACTAAATGCTAGAACTACTTTTTGTTTCATTTTTTTATTTTTTAGCAAGCTAACGAGCTTTTGATAAGAATATTTATTTTTTGAAGAGTTTGTTCGGCGTTTTTTTCTTTACAATTGGTTTTACTACTTTTTTAGCAAAAGAGCTTACCTGTTGTTGCCGCGGTACGTTTTCCGGATCGTATAATAATCCGGTGCAAAGGCACATCTTGTAATTGTTACGTACCAGGATATCGAAATTGCGACAACCTTGACAACCTTTCCAAAATTCTTCGTCATCGGTCAATTCTGAAAATGGCACCGGTTTGAAACCCAGTTCGGTATTCATTTTCATAACAGCAAGACCGGTAGTAATGCTGAAAATTTTTGCGTGGGGATATAATTTTCGGGAAAGATCGAAAATTCGTCTTTTTATTCTTTTAGCTATTCCTCGATTTCGATAATCGGGGTGAACGATTAACCCCGAATTGGCCACAAATTTTTCATGTTCCCATGATTCGATATAGGAAAAACCTACCAGCTTGTCGCCATCGAGAGCAATTACGGCTCTGCCGGCATTGATTTTTTCGGCTACGTATTCCGGTGAACGTTTGGCAATGCCTGTTCCACGTGCTTGCGCCGATTCATACATTAAATCGCATATTTGCTGTGCGTATTTTGCGTGGCTACTGTTAGCCACCTGAATTTTTACATTCATTTTGTTTTACGAAAATAAATTGTGATTAAAATTGGGTTTATTTTTGGTCGCAATTTTTTGCGATAATAGATATAGAAGGAAATTTTATAGACAATGATAATAAGTCTATAGGATGATCACAAGCATCGTCGAAATAAATACGTTGCTTTGTTCATAGGAGTAATATGTGAGACAATCTTTTTCATTGAGACTGCAAAATTAAATATAATATTTGTAATACGGATATTTTTGATGGAAAAATCCTCTAAAATGCGAAAAAAGACAGCGTTTTATTACTTTTCAACAAAAATAATCATTTAATTAACATTGTATTTACCGATTTATTGTTTAATTTGCTTTTTAATTCAATTCAATTTTCGGAATATGGGAAAAATAATTGCATTGGCAAATCAGAAAGGAGGGGTGGGCAAAACCACCACAACAATTAACCTGGGGGCATCACTAGCTGCACTGGAGAAAAAAGTGTTGGTGGTAGATGCCGATCCTCAAGCCAATGCCTCCTCTGGACTTGGAATCGACATACGGAAAACCAAAAATACAATATACGAAGGGCTTATTGGCAAAATAAGCCCTTTTGATATTGTGCTTAAAACACCGTTCGAAAATATTGATATCATTCCTTCTCACATCAATCTGGTAGGGGCAGAACTCGAAATGGTGCAAATGGAGAACAGGGAAAAACGTTTGCGCGAGTTGCTTGACCCTTTGAAAGACTCTTATGATTATATTCTTATTGATTGTTCGCCTTCGTTGGGTATTATCACTGTGAATGCATTAACGGCTGCAGATTCGGTGATTATTCCTGTTCAGTGCGAATATTTTGCACTGGAGGGATTGAGCAAGCTGCTTAATACCATTAAGATTATCAAGTCGAAACTGAATACAAAATTAGAAATTGAGGGATTCGTATTAACAATGTACGATTCACGTTTGCGCCTGCATAACCAGATTTATGAAGAAGTGAAGCACCATTTTCAAGAACTTGTATTCAAGACAGTCATCCAGCGAAATATCACATTAAGTGAGTCACAAAGTCATGCACAACCGGCTCTAATATACGATGCGGCTTCTCGTGGAGCGGTAAACTACCTTCAGCTCGCCAAAGAGTTAATCGAAAAAAATTTTTAATTTTGTAGCTCAGGATAATAGTTTAATAATAAGGAAAGCATGGCAAAAAGAAATGCATTGGGAAGAGGATTGGACGCGTTGATAACGATGGATGATGCGGTCACGCGTGGGTCGTCTTCCATCAATGAAATAGAATTATCGAAGATTACATCGAATCCGGATCAACCACGACGCATATTCGACGAAGAGGCAATGGAAGAATTGGCAGCGTCTATCCGCAAGATCGGAGTGATACAGCCGATTACTTTACGTAAACTTGATGATGAAAAGTATCAGATTATCGCCGGAGAACGTCGTTATCGGGCTTCATTAATGGCAGGATTGAAATCTATTCCTGCTTATATAAAAACCGCTGACGATGATGAACTCATGGAAATGGCGTTGATCGAAAATATTCAGCGGGAAGACCTCAACGCAATTGAAATTGCATTGGCTTATCAAAATCTTATCGATTCGTTTTCGCTAACTCAAGAGCAATTGAGCGAAAGAGTTGGGAAAAAACGGGCAACTGTCACCAATTATCTGCGACTGTTGAAACTTCCTGCCGAAGTGCAAATGGGTATTAAAGATCGAAAAATAGACATGGGCCATGCCCGTGCTTTGGTGACTATAAGTGACCCGGTTTCGCAGTTGGCTGTTTATAATTTGATTTTAAGGGATGGATTATCGGTTCGCAAAGTAGAGGCCATTGTTAAGGAAATCAATAAGGGGAAAGATGCAGAGGATGTTATCGATCCGTCAAAATCTCGGAAATCTCAACCTTCTAAAGAAAAAACATCTGCCGTTGGCGAGTTCGATACTTTAAAAAAACATCTTTCCGATTATTTTAAAACGGATGTTCAGTTTACGTGTAATAAACAAGGAAAAGGGAAAATTACCATTCCGTTTAAATCGCCGAAGGAATTGGAGCGAATCATTGGGATTTTCGATCAGCTGAAGAAAAAATAAAAATTTGCTGCGGATGAAAGGCTGGAGGATAATGGGTTTTTTTTTACTGCTTGGTGTTTATACTTCTCATGCTCAAGAAGTCTCTTCTCCTCTGCATTCCGATTTATGGCAGTTGGCTTATCTTGTTGAAGCGGAACCTCAGGATACTCTTCCGGCAATGGACCAGTCAGGTGTCATGCAGCCGCAAGAAAGTATTGTTGTTGAGCAAGAAATTGATACGGTGGCGGTAAAGAAGAAAGAATTTAAGCCCGATCCAAAGAAAACCATTATCATGTCGGCTATTTTCCCGGGTTTGGGGCAAATTTACAATCGGAAATATTGGAAATTACCCATTCTTTATGGTGGGTTTGTTGGTCTTTCATATGCTATTTCGTGGAATAACCGATATTACCAGGATTATTTTCAGGCATATAAAGACATTATGGATGATGATCCGGAAACCAATAGTTGGCATAATTTCTTGCGTTACGGTCAAGACCCTGAAACCGTTGATACGGCGTGGTTGAAGGATGTACTGAGAAGAGGAAAAAATTATTATCGTCGTTATCGCGATTTAAGTATTATTGGTACAGTTGCTCTATATGCAATCAGTGTTATGGATGCATATGTAGATGCTCAGTTATTCGATTTTGAGATAACCCCCGATCTTTCCATGCGTGTCGAACCGGCTGTTATACAAAAAAGCAGCTATTACACGGCAAATGCATTTGGTTTTCATTGCAGTTTTAATTTTTAACCTGAACATCATAATCGCCTTCCAGAGAGGCATTCATCATTTTTTTATTCTTTAAAAACAGAACGTAAAGATGAAACGACTTTTTATTTTTTTAGCAATGATGACGGCTGTTTTTTCGGATTTGCATTCTCAACCGATCAATCAGGCGAAAGATATTATAGAAGACACAGCTATTGTCCTTCCCGAAAGTATGACGACGAACCTTGCCGATTTGCTGCACGACTGGCAAATTGATTTTGCTGCATCCGAAAATAATTGTAGAGAGGGGCAGAATGTTGTTTGTCATGATACGGTTTATAGAGATCGATTGTATCGTTTGCCTTCGGAAATGGAGCTTTCCTTTAACCGTGTTGTCCGATCCTATATCGAGATGTATTCCGTGCGACGTCGCGAGCAAGTAGCCTATATGTTGACTTTAGGCGATTATTATTTTCCTTTGTTTGAGGAAATGCTTGATCGTTACGGTCTTCCGTTGGAATTGAAATATTTGCCTGTAATTGAATCTGCTTTAAATCCGGTTGCTGTTTCACGTATGGGCGCAACAGGCCTGTGGCAATTCATGTTAAAAACAGGGCAAGGTTACGGCCTTGTGATCAATAGTTTGGTAGATGAACGGCGCGATCCTTATAAGTCGACCGAGGCGGCGGTGCGTTACCTTAAAGATCTTTACAGTATTTATGGCGATTGGAATTTGGTAATTGCTGCTTACAACTGTGGGCCGGGAAATGTAAATAAAGCTATCGCACGTAGCGGAGGGAAACAGGATTATTGGGAAATTTATTATCACTTGCCGCGTGAAACACGCGGATATGTGCCGGCTTTTATTGCGGCCAATTATATCATGAATTATTATACGGAGCATCATATTTGTCCTGTGAAAGTGAACGATTTTCAGGCATTGGATACGGTGCATGTGAATCAGGAAATTCATTTCGGGCAAATAGCTGAAATATTGAATATTCCTGTGAGTGAACTTCGTCGACTCAATCCTCAATTCAAACGCGATATCGTTCCCGGCAATTACGAACCTTATGCATTGGTCTTGCCCACAAAAAAGATGATTGCTTTTATCGATAAAAAGGACGAAATATTGAATTGTCGGCGTTCTACATACTTTACTCATCGACTTGAAACGGATCACTACCTTAAAGGTGGGGGCTCGTCTGTTGGCGGCGATGGCCTTGTCTATTATCGGGTGAGAAAGGGCGATAATCTTAGTAAAATTGCAAAACGAAATGGAGTAACAGTTGCGCAGTTGAAATCGTGGAACAAATTGAAGTCCACCCTTCTTCCCATCGGAAAACAATTGATCGTGGGGAAAAATGCGTCCCCTTCTTCCGATTCTAAAGTACAATTTGCAGAAGCAAGAGAAGATTCTATTCAAAGTGTTTCAAGAGAGGTTAATCAGTATTATCGGGTGAAGAAAGGGGATACATTGGGTGCGATAGCCAAAAGAAACGGGGTTACCGTTTCGGAATTGAAATCGTGGAATGGACTTCGTTCGAGCAGGATTTCGGTAGGAGAACAATTGATTGTGCGGAAAATGAGTGAAGAGGTTCCCGAAACGGGAGTACCTTCTTCTGCTAGTGTTACCGAATATAAAAAGGGAGAAGATCTATCTTTAGACATCCCGGAAGCGGGCAATATAATTTCGGAATATCTTAAAGATAAAACAAATAATTCCGGAAAACAAAAAGCAGGAGATGTGTAAGGAATTACGGCATTTTTGGTGTGATTCTGTAAAATATGTTTTACAGTTCGTACTTCCTGCTGAAAATGTATTGATTACTATTCCTCTTCGCCGTATTGCATCAAATAGGCTTTAATGAAATCGTCGATATCGCCATCCATAACCCCGGTAACATCGGATGTCTGGTAGTTGGTTCGATGGTCTTTCACGCGGCGATCGTCGAAAACGTAACTTCGTATTTGCGATCCCCATTCGATTTTCTTCTTGCCGGCCTCGATTTTTGCTTGTGCTGCACGACGTTTCTCGAGCTCTATTTCATAGAGTTGCGATCGCAATAAGCGGAGGGCATTTTCGCGATTTCCCATTTGAGAGCGGCTTTCGGTGTTTTCAATTACAATTTCCTGTTCTTCACCTGTATCCGGATCTTTGTACATATAATGCAGTCTCACACCGGTTTCCACCTTGTTTACGTTTTGTCCTCCCGCGCCGGATGAGCGAAAAGTATCCCAGCTCAGGTTTGCGGGATTTATTTCGATCTCGATGCTGTCGTCAACCAACGGAGTTACAAAAACCGAAGCAAACGAGGTCATGCGTTTGCCTTGGGCATTGTATGGCGATACACGTACAAGACGATGAACGCCGTTTTCGCTTTTCAGAAAACCATAAGCCATATCGCCTTCGATTTGTAAGGTTGCAGTTTTTATACCTGCATCATCTCCATCCTGCCAGTTGGTAATGGTGGTTTTGTACCCTTTATTTTCGCTCCAGCGCTGATACATGCGTAACAACATCGATGCCCAGTCTTGACTTTCTGTTCCACCCGCACCTGCATTCACTTTAAGCACTGCGCCAAGTTGATCTTCTTCGTTACGCAGCATATTTTTCAACTCAAGATCCTCAATTAGTTTGAGTGCTTTGTTGTAGTTCTCGTCCACCTCTTCTTCGGTGACGATGCCTTCTTTAACAAAATCGTATGCTAGTTGCAATTCTTCGACGGCTGATTTCACTTCATGATACGAATCGATCCATCTTTTTAATTCCTTAACGATTTTCATTTGTGCTTCAGCAGCTTTAGGATCGTTCCAGAAATCGGGCGATTGTGTTCTGAGTTCCTCTTCCTCTAGTTGGATAATTTTTGTATCGATGTCAAAGATACCCCCTCAGCGCTTGCTCGCGCTCCTGTATCTCTTTTAATTGCTCTGCTGTTATCATATTGTTTGGTTTTTATTTTTGAGAGTGCAAAATTACACATAACCTTTTCTTTTAACAAATCTGTTCGGAGTTTTTTATGCATTTTGTAATCGGATAATTGAAAAACCAATCGCAGTGTCGCACTTCGATTTTGATCGTAGTATTTTTTGTGCCTGATTTCATGAACAAAAATGCGTTCGAAATCCTTATAAGATAAATAAAATTCGTTTCATCATTTTAACCGTTTTTATTTTTTAACTTAAAAAAAACAATTGGGAGGAAAAGTTATGGGAAATAAAATTTACAAAACCATCGAAAGTACAATCAAGCATTGGTACCTACCTTTGATTGTAGGTATTTTATTAATTGTGTTAGGGATTTGGACCTTGACCACGCCGTTAGAATCGTATATCATGCTTTCTATTGTTTTTGCTGTGGGCTTTTTTCTTAGCGGGGTATTCGAAATGATTTTTGCTCTTACCAATAAACATAAATCATGGGGATGGTCGCTTGCACTGGGCATCTTGAGCATAATCATTGGCCTACTGCTGATCATGAATCCTGCGATTTCTATGGTGACTTTGCCCTTCTATGTAGGATTTATGTTGCTGTTTCATTCTATTTTGGGTATTAGTTCGGCTTATGAAATGAGACGCTACGGCATAATGGATTGGGGCTGGTTGATGCTGGTTGCCGTATTAGGCATGATCTTTTCGTTTATCATGTTATGGAATCCTATATTCGCAGGGTTAAATATTGTTGTGTGGACGGGTATCGCTTTTCTTGTGACAGGTGTTTATATGATTTATTTTTCTACAAGACTGAATAAGTTGAATAAGCTGTTGAAGAAGATGAAAAAAGAATTGGGGGAATGATTGATTTTTAAAATGGCTTTCTTGTTAAATTTTGGTGAGGTGCAGTAGTTAGGATTTTTCTTCGGGAGGAGGTACGGCGGTTTGTCGTGTTAAAACTGCGGCAAACTTGTCGTCGCTTTTTACTTTCTTTTCGTTGTGCGAGTGAGATGTTGTCTTTTCCTTTAGTGGCTCTGAAGGGCGGCTATGAATAATGATCGTCGCAGAATCTGTTGCTATTGCTTTAATCGATGCCCTTTTCTTTTGATTGTTTTTTTGTACCCGTGTAGGAGCGGATGCACGTTGTTTCGTTGTTTCTTTTAATACTCTTCCTCCTCTCAAATAACGAGAAGCATAATATGGCTCGGTTGATGAAGAGATGATAACGCCGTTGTTGATGGTGGCATGAATAAATTTGAAAGCCCCGTTTGACTTGATTTCGGTTACAATTCCTACATGGCCTACTTTTCCATTACGTCTTTGTCCTTCGAAGAAAACCAGATCTCCTATTTGCAATTCTTCTTTGCGCTGAATTGTAGGCACTTGACGATCCTGCTCTTCGGAACTAGCACCTAATTTGTATCCGAATTTTTTAAACACATAGGATGTGAATCCTGAACAGTCGAATGCATGAGGACCTTTTCCGCCGGCTTTATAAGGCCTGTGGAGGTATTGCATGCTGTAATTAACGACCTCGTTTTGCGCTGATGTTGCATATTCGCTATTCCACGTTGCTTGACGTTCGGTTCCGCATGAGAATAAAAGAAAAATAGCAAATAAAAGTGCAATATGTTTATGCTGAATATT
The DNA here is from genome assembly GCA_964444915.1 of uncultured Dysgonomonadaceae bacterium. Lineage (GTDB taxonomy): Bacteria > Bacteroidota > Bacteroidia > Bacteroidales > Dysgonomonadaceae > Anaerorudis. The sequence continues at coordinate 40,219 of CAYUIY010000002.1, read as the reverse complement.
TTTTAGGTTCGACAAAATACGCATGGAGTATTTTTTAAGCGATAAATACCTGACAAAAATAATAAAAGATAATCGATTCCTGTATGTGTCTTTTTGTTTTTTAACAATTAGGGGTGGTAATATTGACGGCTGGAAGAGCGATATCCCGTATCTTTGTGGAAATTTTTAAATTTAAAGATGTATTCTTATGCAAGAACTTAAAAACATTGTTTTCGATTTTGGTGGTGTGCTTATTGATTGGGATCCCCGCTATTTGTACAGAAAAGTATTCGAAACAGAAGAAGAGATGAATTTCTTTTTGGAAAATATTTGTAAATACGAATGGAATCTTCTTCAGGATGCGGGACGATCGCTGGCTGAAGCTACTCGAGAGCTTCAGGAACAACATCCCGAATATAAGGAAGAAATAGAGATGTATTATGGTCGTTGGGAAGAAATGCTGGGTGGCCTTTTTGAAGACAATGTGAAATTGATTAAACCATTGAAAGAGAAATACAAAGTATATGGATTAACCAATTGGTCTGCCGAGACGCTTCCTATAGCTCGACGCAAATACGATTTTTTTGAGTTGTTCGATGGCATTGTTGTTTCCGGGGAGGAGAAACTGGTTAAACCCGATCCACGCTTTTATCGAGTCTTGTTGAATCGGTATAACTTAAAAGCCAAGGAAACGCTTCTTATTGACGACAATGCAGAGAATATTCGGGCAGCAGAAAAGTTGGGGTTTCAAACTGTTCACGTAACACCCGAATTGAATCTGGAAGAAACATTAAGGAAAATGAAAGTGTTGTAGATAAATAAAATGGGTGGGGAGTTTTTGAGCAAATGGTGTCATTATAATACACTTTAACAATTCTCCTGCCATTAGCGATGTTTTTTCTTATTAACTTTGCATCGTTAAAAACAATGTGGAAAGATTTGAGCTGCTTGCAACCACAAAAAAAAATGCTAAAACGATTCTTCGCATTTTTTCCCTCGTTTGCTTCAGTTTTTATTTATTCCGTTGTTTTTGATAAAACTATTTTTATTTTAGAACAACGAAAAAATGAATTATTTATTTACTTCTGAATCGGTGTCTGAAGGACACCCCGATAAAGTATCCGACCAGATATCGGATGCTTTGCTTGATGAGTTTTTGGCGTATGATCCCGACTCTAAAGTAGCTTGCGAAACATTGGTAACTACCGGTCAGGTAGTGCTGGCAGGGGAAGTAAAATCGAAAGCTTATGTTGACTTGGCCGAGGTGGCACGTAGGACGATTGCTCAGATTGGTTATACAAAAAGCGAATATCGGTTCGAAGCGAATTCTTGCGGTGTTTTGTCGAGCATACATGAACAATCGGAAGATATCAATCGCGGAGTCGAAAAGAAAACCGATCCTATGGATCAGGGTGCAGGCGACCAAGGAATGATGTTTGGTTATGCTACCAACGAAACCGATAACTATATGCCGCTTCCGTTGGATTTGAGTCATGCTTTGTTGCGGGAGCTGGCCTATATTCGCAAGAATGAATCGGATTTGATGCCTTACCTGAGACCCGATGCCAAATCGCAGGTTACTATTGAATATGACGAGGACGGTACGCCTCTACGTATTGATACGATTGTGATCTCGACACAGCACGATGAATTTATTCTTCCCATCAACAAATCGTCGGAAGCCGCCGAAAAAGCCGATAAGGCTATGCAAGAAAAGATCAAGCACGATATAATGACGATTCTTGTGCCCCGTGTTCGCGAAAAATATAAATTTAGAAAAGACATTTATCGATTATTCGACAATAAAATCAGATATTTTGTAAATCCGACGGGAAAATTTGTTTTGGGAGGTCCACATGCCGATACCGGTCTTACCGGGCGTAAAATAATTGTGGACACCTACGGCGGAAAAGTGCCTCACGGAGGCGGTGCTTTTTCGGGAAAAGATCCTTCAAAAGTAGATCGTTCGGCTACCTATGAAGTGCGTCATATTGCTAAGAATCTGGTCGCAGCAGGTGTTTCGCCGGAAGTACTTATACAAATTTCTTATGCTATCGGCATTGCGGAACCAATGAGTATTTATGTAAATACTTATGGGAAAAGCAATGTTAAAATGTCGGATGCAGAAATAGCGAAAAAAATTAGTGAAATGTTCGATATGCGCCCGAAAGCAATAGAGGAGCGATTGAAACTTCGCAATCCCATTTATTTTGAGACAGCCTCTTACGGACATTTTGGTCGCGAACCTCAATTGGTAAAAAAGATTTTTTCATCGCGTTATATGTCCGAACCTGTTGAGTTGGAAGTAGAACTCTTTACTTGGGAAAAACTAGATTACGTAGATATGATAAGAGATGCATTTGGCTTATAGTTAATAGTGCTACGTGTTTGATATTGAAACCATTGTATTCCGGAAAAATTCGCTATAGGTATTTCATGATTTATTTTCTATCCTAAAAAAAGAGTTGTAAATTTGGGAAAAATAAGCATATAAGTGGTAATTGACACAATTTCCAATACCTTAACAGGTTCCGACTCGTTTTTGTTTCGGTTTTCGCCTTTTCAGGTTGTTCCAAACGATTCGTTGGGACTTTTTTTTAAACCGGAGGAGATGGCATCGTATATATCCGTTGATACGGGATATGCGGGTATTCCGAGAGTTTTTCCTCCACATGAAAGCAGCATCTTTTTTCTTTTTTTTGTGTTGTGCTTTTTTATGTTTTCCCTTTTTTACCGATCCGAAAGAAAAACACTTTTTGCTAATTTCAAAAACCTTTTGGGGTTTCGTAAGCGTGCAACATCTGTCTATAAAGAGCAGGTAACAGCCCGAGAAATATGGGCCGAAATGTTTTTGTTGTTTCAGACTCTCCTCATTTTTTCTATGGTTTATTTTGTTCTCTTTTGGGATCGGGGGATTGTTGATATGCTTCCGGGAAATAGGAATCTGCTTTTTCTGTGTGTTTTTTTGACATTGGGCGCTTTTGTTTTTTTACGTTATGTAATGTATTCTTTTTTAGGAATTATTTTTTTTCCACTTAAATTCAGGAATTGGTTGGGAAAATATTTACAGATCGTAGAGCTGATAGGTATTGTGAGTTTTTTTCCCGCTTTTTTTTATATTTTTCTACCCGAAATTGCTTCGTTCGCTTTCGTTTTGCTTCTCGCTATTTTTTTTATGAGCCGATTGGGCATCATGATTGCAGTTTTTGACATTTTTGTTAAAAACAAAATAGGTTTTTTCTATTTTATTGTGTATCTTTGCGGCATCGAAATTTTGCCTTATTTCTTGTTTTATTCGGGCCTAATTTCGTTAATTACTGTTGTAGGTAGCATTGCATTATGAGTGTACGGAGAGTTAAAAAAATACTTATTTCCCAGCCTGAACCTGCAGATAACAAGTCTCCTTATTATGAAATAGCGGAAAAATTTCAGGTAGAAGTACAATTTCGTCCTTTCATAAAAGTAGAACGTGTTTCTGTAAAAGAATTTAGGCAACAGCGTATTAATATTCTAGATTTTACGGCCATAATTTTTACGTCAAGAACGGCTGTAGATAATTTTTTTTCTCTGTGTGAAGAGCTGCGGATTACTGTACCAGACACCATGAAATATTTCTGCATCTCTGAGAGGGTGGCGTTATATTTGCAAAAATATATTGTCTACAGGAAAAGAAAAATATTTTTCAGTTCTACAGGAAAAATTGAAGGATTGAGTGCCTCCTTGGCAAAACATGCTAAAGAAAAATTTCTTTTGCCCGTTCCTGAAGAACATAATGGTGAAGTTACCCGATTTCTTGACGAGAAGAAAATCAATTACACAGAAAGTGTCATGTATCGCACAGTAAGTAATGATTATGAAGAGGGTGAGAAACTGGATTGCGATATGATCATTTTCTTTAGCCCATCCGGTGTGGCGTCGTTATTCAAAAATTTCCCCGATTTTGAACAAGGAGATATGGCCATCGGATGTTTTGGTAGTACAACAGCAAAAGCTGTGAGAGAAGCCGGATTGAGACTCGATTGCGAAGCTCCGCTTCCCGGTGTGCCTTCTATGGCAGCCGCGTTAGAGCTTTTTCTGAAAGAAAATCAGAAAAAGCATGCACAGGGAAAATGATAAGAGGGGTGGAGAAAACGCTTTGATTCACTAGAAAAATTGTTTCATAATTGTTGCGAAAGCATATCGATAAATTACAAAAACTATTATCTTTGTTGCGATAATTGCTTTCGTAGGAATGTTATTTATTGCTGATGGACAAAGGGCGGCGTTTTACTTTGAAAAAAGAGGAAAGAGTAAGGAGCATTAAACAAATTGATCATCTTTTTACCCACGGCCAATCCTTTGTTGCTTACCCTTTACGGGTAGTTTTTGTTGAACAACCGGGAATAACGCCGTCGCAGGTATCGATTTTTGTGAGTGTCCCCAAAAAAAAACTAAAATCGGCAGTAGATCGCAACCGAATAAAACGGTTGATACGCGAAGCATATCGATTAAATAAATATACTTTCGACAGGAGTTGTTTAAAAGAGAATCAAACGCTAGCGATTGCATTTGTTTATCTAAAAAATGAAATGTCGGATTATGAGACGATAGTGAAAAGTGTGCGTAAAGCATTGAAAGAGATAGAAAAACAATTGAAGGAGAGAGAAAAATGTTGAAATTGATAAAAAACATCTTGGTGAAGATTTTGTTGATACCGGTTTATTTTTATCGGCATGCCATTTCTCCTTTTATTCCTCCCAGTTGTCGTTACACACCCACCTGTTCTCAGTACACGATAGAAGCATTAAAGAAACATGGACCTTTCAAGGGTTCTTATCTATCTGCAAAACGTATTTTAAGCTGCAACCCGTGGGGTGGCTCGGGTTATGATCCTGTACCGGAGCCGGCTCCAAAAGCTAAAAAATCAGACAGGAAGCATAAGAACTTTAACTATGGAATTATACGACATACACACTCATCAGGTATTTTTAGAGGATAATGACGACCCCTATCACTCGTGTATCCTCGATGTTTATCCTTTAGAATTTGAAGTAACAAAAGAAACGTACAAGCGCCATGCTTTTTCGTGCGGAATCCATCCTTGGTATTCCGAAGATAGTGATAATCAGATGAAATATCTTATCGAGATAGCTCCCGATCCGCGAATTGTGGCAATTGGTGAGACGGGGCTCGATAAACTGAAGGGTCCTTCTTTTGAGGTACAGATACCTGTCTTTAAAAAACATATCGAACTGTCCGAAACTCTTCAGAAACCATTGATTATTCATTGCGTGAAAGCGTGGGAAGAATTGATAAAAATTCGGCGTGAAACAGATCCTTCTCAGCCATGGATTATTCATGGTTTCAGAGGAAAGCCCGAACTTGCCAAACGACTAATACGTGAAGGTTTCCTTTTCTCTGTCGGAGAAAAAATCAATATAGATTCGTTGCCGCTTATTCCCATAAATTCGTTGTTTTGTGAAACGGATGAAGACGATGTGGATATTCGTGATATCTATCAACAGGCGGCTCATGCGTTGAACATGAGATTGGAGGCTTTTGCCGATGAAATTGCTAAAAACGTGCGTCGTGTATTCCCTACTTTGCCTCCTCCAAAACCCTATCATCCGGATGAGGAGGAAGATTAAAATATGCTTTTATTATTTTACTTTCTCCCGAAATCGGCCGGGATTTCACCCCATTTATCGGTTTCCCATTTAATGATCGGATTAGGGTAGTCATTTTCGGTGAGCCATTTCTCTGCTCGTGAAATAAGTTCGAATAGGTACTTGTTTTCGTTTGTTGGCTTTAGTTTCGTATTGCATTTCTTCTTTTTCACCCATTTTATTGCATTGGTACTATCGGAGTAAACAGGAATTGCGTTGTTTTGTTGCTTTAGCAAAGCCAGAGCATGTACGATTCCAAGAAATTCTCCGATATTGTTTGTACCCCCTTCGAGAGGACCAAAATGAAAAATCTCTTCACCTGTTGCAACGCAAACTCCACGGTATTCCATTTTTCCGGGATTGCCGCTGCAAGCTGCATCCACTGCCACGCTTTCTTTGATAATTTGATTTACAGAAAAGGATATTTGTTCAGGTTCTCTCTTTTTGATATTAAAATATTTCCATGGATTGTCGGAAAATGCTTTTTCGGCCTCGACCATCGAATCGAAAGCTTTATATTGGGCATTTTCAAATCCCGATACTTGAGCTTCACATTCTTTCCATGAGGTATAGATACCCGGCTTTCTGCCCTGCCAAACTACATAAAACTTTTGTTTTGCCATTCTAGTTGTTCCGATAAAAAGGATTATTGGTTTTTTGTAACGTAAAGATAAATTATTTTTTCACTTTTTCATGGATTAATTGGGGGAAAAACACTGTATTCTCCTATTTTAAGTTAACTTTGTGTCCGGTTATTGTAGTAAAGAAATCAAATAATACATTAATCTGATAGAAATGAATAGAATACTTTCATTGTTTACAGCCTTGATGCTGACGTTATTGGTGAGCGCACAGGAAACAGCCACCGCTTACACGTTTACCGTGGTAAAAGAAAATCCCATTACATCAATTAAAAATCAGTTCAATACAGGCACATGTTGGAGCTTTTCGGGAGTCGGGTTTTTGGAATCTGAGCTGTTGAGAATGAATAAAGGAGAACACGATCTGTCGGAAATGTACATCGTTCGCAAAAATTATGAAGATAAAGCCGTTAAATATGCTCGTTTGCACGGGAATCTGAATTTCAGCCCCGGTGGCTCGTTCGCCGATGTGGTTGAAACCATTGATGATTACGGAATTCTTCCCGACTCGATATACAAAGGCCTTAACTATGGCACCGATTCGCATGATCATGGCGAAATGGATAAAGTGCTGAAGGGATACATGAAAAGTCTCGTCGAAAACAGTACCTTGACCACCGCGTGGTTTAACGGATTCAAGGGAATATTGGATGCATATCTTGGTGAGGTACCTCAGACATTTATTTATAAAGGTAAACAATATACACCGCAAAGTTTTGCTGCATTATTGGGGTTAAAAAGTGACGATTATGTCTCGCTTACTTCTTTTACCCATCATCCTTTTTATTCCAAGTTTCCGATTGAAGTCCCCGATAATTGGCGTTGGGCCGATTCTTACAACTTGCCGTTGGATGAAATGATAGCGGCGATTGATAACGCCATCATGAATGGCTATACGGTAGCTTGGGCTTCCGATGTCAGTGAGCCCGGATTTTCTCGTTTAGGTATTGCTATTGTTCCCGACGAAAATGCTCCGGAAAATGCCGGAAGCGATCAGGCCAAGTGGCTTGATCTTTCTCTGCGTGAAAAAAATAGTTTCGTGAGAGAGAAAATCGGAAGAGAAATTCTTAAAGAAAAAACAATTACGCAAGAGATGCGTCAGCAGGATTTCGACAATTTTAAAACTACCGACGATCATGGGATGCAGATTTATGGCATAGCCAATGATCAGAACGGGAATAAATATTACATGGTGAAAAATTCGTGGGGGATGACAGGTCCATACAACGGAATATGGTATGCTTCCGAAGCGTATGTTCGTTATAAAACCACTAGCATCGTAGTGCATAAAAAGGCACTGCCGCCAGCCATCGTGAAAAAAATAGGGCTGTAGTTTTTTAGAGAAATTTTTGCTATGGAAATATCGGAGCTTTACAACATATATAAACAGTATCCGGTGGTAACCACCGACTCGCGTAATTGCCCGAAGGATTCCATCTTTTTTGCCTTAAAAGGTGCTAATTTCAACGGGAACCGGTTTGCCGGAGAAGCGCTTGAGGCCGGTTGTGCTTATGTGGTGGTGGATGAGTGTGAAGGAATGCCGACCGACGCACGTATAATTGTGGTAGACAATGTATTAAAGACACTTCAAAAACTGGGCAATTATCACCGTCGAAAACTAAAAATCCCTATCATCGCTATCACCGGAACAAACGGCAAGACTACAACCAAAGAGCTGGTGGCGGCGATTCTTTCCAAGGAGTTTAACGTGGCTTTTACGCAAGGCAATTTCAATAATCATATCGGTGTGCCGTTAACTTTGCTTTCCATGACAGAAAATCACGAAATGGGCGTTGTGGAGATGGGGGCAAATCATCCCGGTGAGGTCATGCAGTTGTGCGATATTGCTGAGCCTAATTTCGGATTGATTACCAATATCGGGAAAGCCCATATCGAGGGATTTGGATCATTCGAGAACATTAGGAAGGCTAAGGGTGAACTCTATGATTTTATCCGCGAGCATGGAGGTAAAGTGTTTGTGAACAGCGATGACGATTTATTATGCGAAATGTCCGAAGGAATGGATCGCATACTTTATGGGAGAAACAATCCCGAACTTTTTGTTTCGGGAAAACTATATTCCTCTCATCCTTTTCTAGAATTCGATTGGAATTTTTTTGAGCATACTTATCACGTGAAAACGCGATTGGTGGGAGCATTTAACTTTGATAATGCATTGGCGGCGGTTGCTATCGGCAAATATTTCGGTATCAATGCTCAATATATCAGCGAAGCACTCGAAGAATATGTTCCCAGAAACAACCGTTCGCAGTTCGAGAGAACGCAAAAAAATGATCTGATCATCGATGCTTATAACGCCAATCCCACCAGCATGAGGGCAGCGTTGGATTTTTTCGTAAAAATCCCTTCAGCTTTGCCAAAGGCCGTGATTGTGGGCGAAATGAAAGAATTGGGAGATATCAGCAAGGAAGAGCATGCCGATCTGCTGAAATTTATTTCCGAGCAGTCGTTTGCTAAAGTGTATCTGGTAGGTGAAATTTTTAACGAATCGGATCCCCCTTTTTCGGTTTTCAATACAGTGGAAGAATTGATTGCCGAGCTGAAAGAACATCCTCTCGAAGGTTATTATGTCCTGCTCAAAGGATCGCATGCTGTCCATCTGGAAAAAGCAATTCCGTATTTATAGTATTTATATGTAACTCGCTAAAAGTGCTTATCATTGCCGTGACATGATAATTGGTAAATTAAGCCTGCGATTTAAAGCAGACTGTTTCACTCAAATTGTACGTTTAGTACCACTATTTCCGATTGGGTGCCGATGCGGTGTTGCGATCCGGCAAGTCCGAGTCCCGAAGTAACAAATACGTGAGTATTCCCTTTCTTTTTGTACCCGTGAGAAACCTCAAAAATAAGATCAGTAATTAAATTGCCGGGGAACGATTGGCCGCGGTGTGTATGTCCGTACAGGGCGATATCTGCACCGGAAGAGGCTTCTTCGTTCAAATCGATGGGATTGTGTTTGAGTACAATTATGGGGAGCGCTGTATCTACATGCTGTTCACGAAGAATCTGTTCTAACGGTTTACGATGAGGTGCTTTAAGATCTTCCCTCCCGATCACATAAAAAGCGCTGTCGATGAGTACGGCCGAATCGCGCAGCATGGTGATACCTGCCACATTGTTGAGCCAGGCAATTTTTTCTTCTGCTTCGTAGCGATACTCGTGATTCCCCGGGCATGAATAGACTCCCAACGGCGCATGCAATTGTCGCAATTCTTCCTCCATATGTTGCTGAAGAACAGGATTAATTCCTGCATCGATGATATCGCCTACAAAAAGAATGAGGTCGGGATGCTGAGCCATAATCAGATCGACGTATTTTTTTGCATATTTCTTGTCAATCAAGTATCCGAGATGCACATCACCTACCATGACAATACGCAGCGAGTCAATATTTCCTCCCTTTTTGTCTACGGTAATGTTTACTTGTTCCACGACGGGATGGTTGAAATTGTAATTTCCCCACCCGAGAATTGCTGATTCGAGTAGCAAAATAAAAATAAAGGTATGTGCTTTATGTTTCTTTTCTTTTTCGGGTTGATACCAATCAGGAGGTGCTTTCTTTTTTCGAATATAAAAAATCAAATCAGAAATCCATACGAATGGGATGGCGTAAACCAGAAAAAGCATCCAGGTGGTACCCATTGTACGAGTGAAATGCACAAAGGTGTAAGGAAGGTGGTTGCGAAAAATCAAACCGGTAATATAAAGGATAAATTCAATACCGAACACAGCAACAAATAGAATACGCCAGTTTTTGCAGTTGGCCAGCGTTTTCCATCCTTTCCAAAAAGCATAGATATTTAAAGTAAGATAGATGATTAATACATTGACAAATACTTTCATCTTTCAATTATCTCCATATTGAAAAACATCATTACTTCGAAAATGTTTTTGTAGTTTTTTGATTTTGTAGAGAAACGGTTCTTTTTCATAAAGAGAGAAAAAAACTCACCCACAACGGAACGGAAAAATCGATAATCATTCCATGAAAAAGGGCTACCATTACATACTCCGATCCCGAAAATTTTGTGATTATAGGCAAGGTGGTATCCATTGTGGTAGCTCCACCGGCACAAATCGGTGCCAATTTACCGAAATACTTCACCATCCAAGGAGCAAACACAAGCACAAAGAATTCGCGTATGATATTGGCCAGTAAAGCAACTGTTCCCAATTCGGCTCCGCGATATTCCGAAATAAGAATGCTCGACAGCGAATAGTATGCGAATCCTGATCCTACGCAAAGGCAATCGGTAAGCGAGCGGTGGGGCAGCAAAAAACTTGCCAATATAACGGCAGCAAATGTTCCAATGGTTGTGGCTGCGGGAACGAGCATGATTTTAAAACCGAGCGATTTTACCACCGAAAAGAGATGCTTGCTCGATCCGATCTGGATTCCTACGAAAAACAAAAGAAGGTACAATATTCCTTTTGCCATGTCGTCCGGAATGAACAATTCGGGTACCCATCCCACAAGGGCAAGCACAATGCCCAAGGCAAAGACAAGCAGATAAATCAGGGAATCCCTCATGACTCTTTATCTTTTTTTTGGAAGAATTTTCGGTATACCCAAGCTGCGCAGAGTACGCTTCCCAGTGTAGCAGCCGCGGCGATTACAAAAGCATCCAGCCCGATGAATCGAAAATTAGTGATCACTTGTTCATTTGTTCCGACAGATAAACCCAGGGAAAACAACAGCAACGCAATAAGGACCCCGATGATTTTTCCCGTGTATCGTGTAGCGGGAATATTTCGGGCAATATACCCTACTGCCATACCGGACACTATGGCCAGAAAAATAGTGAGCATGGTTTCAAAGCCTCTTTATAATTTGAATCAATTCGTCGCCAATTCCGATTTTATACCCTTGTGAAACGTAGACTACCCTGCCAAATGTGTCGGCTATAACCACAATAGGCAAATTGTTGGGCGATGCCAAATTCAGGTTCTTTACCAGTTGATTGGTAATGCTGTTGTCTTTATCGATACCGAAGGTAACGGTTGAAGGCAATTCCGTAAAATCGGCTTTATCGAACCGCCTCCATTGGTCTTCGTTCGGGAACAAAAGAATAATGCCCCTGTTCCAGCTTTCGAAATCGGTTTTCAGTCGCGCAAGATCCCGCAGAAAATGGTTCGAAGGTTCTTGACCGGCACCTAGAATTCCTACGATGAAATATCCTCGGCCGGTAGTGGCAAGGATCGATTGTGGGTTGGATTTATTTTCCGGCAAAAACAATGCTTCGGGATCCATTTCGCCGATAACCTGGATATCTTTATCGTCTCTGCGCAAAATCAAATCCACGGGTGTGGTTTTTCCTTCTTCAATGTTGAAGGTTGTAACGCGTGCAAGAACTTTTCCACTCGCCATGCGTGTTCCGGTGATAAGTATGTAGTAACCCTCTTCAATTTCCACAGGTTGTTGAAAGAAACTTTGCAAGCTGACGGTCGATTCTGCTCCTTCGGTGTTGCGGAAGTTCAGGCGATGCATGCTTCCTCCGGCAATTTTGGCAATGGTGAAATGGGTATCGTACAGCGGATTTTTCAATGTTTGCGAGGGAGTATAGTTGATCTGTAAAAAGCCTTTTGGTGCAGCAACCATTGCTTCGCCGGCATCAAAATTCACGTCGTGCCACCGGTTATTGTGGTAATATTGAAGTTTTCCGGTAATTTCTTCCAGTCGTGCGGGAATATGTAAACTGCGGCATACGGCAACGAAAAAGATATTTTTCGATCTTGAATCGGCCATGCCGAGTTTCATGACCCCTATCGGCGAAATGGGAATGTATTGGGGATTGAATTCGTCGGCAGTTTTTATCCGGTTTACCCATTCCACCAGCGATGCGGGGTCTGTGGCGGCTTTTTCTTTTATTTCCGTGGGAATATGTTGTTGCAGCCATCCCCGGTAGGGAGTGATCAATTCGTTATCGATACGGGGATTCAGTATATAACGATAAAAGATATCGGAATTTTCCGGAGTTACGTTATCGAGGTGATCTTTCAGCACCGAAGCAGGGGTGTCGCGAAGATCTTTTTCGGCAATCACCTCCAGAAGATTCAACGCTGTAGCCACATTGCCGTTTCTCGACGCATCGGCCAGGAAGGTTTGAATTTCGCGCCAATTGCCGCGGCTTTTTGTCAGGAATTTTGCCGTCAAGGCGGTGTCGGCATCAATTTGTTTAGCAAAAGCTACGGCATCGTCATGCGAAATAAAGGTAGCAATATAGGCATTGCGGATGGAGTCTTCGCGAGCAAGGCGTTTGTTGTTAGCTTCAATTGCTTCTTGCGAAACCTTGTTTTCCGGTTTTACCTCCGGCGGGGGAACAATATCGAGCTCTTTCACAAATTCGTCTCCTTCCTTGAATTGCAAAGCAATTGTGTAAAGGTTTTGTTTCCCTGCCGATACGATTTCTAACGCCATTTGCCCGTCTTTAGATGCCCAAACCGAAAAATCGCCCAAACCGGTAGAAATGGATGCCTCGCCGTTTTCATCGGTTTGCGTAGAGAGAACAGGATAAAATTCGGCGTAATTGTAAATGCCGAATTCCACGTGTGCATCGGCAACCGGCGTTCCTGCGGAATCCACCACCCGGATAGTAGTTTTGGCAGTATCCACATAGTTTGAAGTGACATTTATTTCGGCAAACGAGTGGGTTTGCTGCATGATATCTTCGGGTCCCGTGTATCGGCCGAATACTTTGGTATGCAAAAGAAGAGCACGTTTTACCGGAGCGTCAAACCATCCCATATCGAGAACAGGTGCAGGTTCGCATGCTCCCAGATAATACCATTTGCCGTCGGCCCACGCTTCTACCCAGGCATGATTATCATCAGTATGTGCCCATCGGGGAGTGTAAACCTGTCGGGCAGGAATTCCCACAGCGCGGAGTGCGGCCACCGTAAACGTAGATTCTTCACCGCAACGGCCGTATGCCGTGCGTACTGTTGCCAAAGGCGAACTTGTACGCGCATCGGTAGGCCGGTAAGTCACTTTTTCGTGACACCAGTGATTTACTTCGAGAATAGCATCATACATGGAAAGATTGCAGACTCGCTCTTTCAATTCCTTGTAAAAGGCCGTACGCGACGAGTCCATGTTTTCGTTGTTCACCCGGATGGGCAGTACGAAATGACGAAACACTTCCTCCGGAATGCTTTTCCCCCAAGGCATCTCTTCTTGCACTTTAAACGATTGCCGAATATTATCGAGATAAAATTCCGGAGAATAGTCGGCGATGTCGCTCAAAGGCATGTACGCATAGAAAAATTTCAATGCTTCCTGTTCGCGAAGCGAATACTTTTTGTCGGAGAAATCGGGAAAAATGTCGGCGTTTTCGATGCTCTTCATTTTTTTGGAAAGGTCTTTTTCGACCCTTTGCCGATAGTCGGGGTCCGAAATAAAATGCGATTGTTTTTTGTTGCAACCCACCAGTATGGTAAGAAGAATAGCAATGGGCAATGCAAGTTTATTTTTTGTCATAAAGATGTACGTTTTTGCTAGTTTTTAAAGCACAAAATTACATGATAATTTTCAATTTATTATACAGACAATGAAAACAGTATTTTATTCAACGCTTTATAATCCATGATTCCATGTAAAAAATCATCAAAACGGCCATACCAATACTAAGATTCTGTAATAATCTTACATTTCAATCGGTTTAAAAATTATCACTTTTGTAATTTTGATTACTTTTGGTGTCGATTTAACGAATGGATAAGACCACTAGATATTATTTTTATGAAACGATTGCTTTTTTTTCTGTTGAGTTGCTTCACAGCAGTTACCTTGTTTGCCCAGACTTCAATATCCTCTTCCGGTGCGGCGAAAGAACAATTTACGGTGAAAGGACAATTGGCCGGTCCTGCCGAAAACGATCCGCTCCCTTATGCTACGATATCCGTAGCAAAGGAAGGAGCTACCGATAAAGCCATAAAAAAATTGGCTGCCGACGAAAAGGGCAATTTTTCGGTTTCTCTTCCGGCGGGGAAATACGTGTTTACTTTTCAGTTTATAGGGATGAATCCGTTGAAAAGAAATGTAGAGGTTTCCGCTCGCTCGCAAACCGATTTAGGTAAGATCGTTCTTTCGGAAAGCTCTACTCAACTCGAAGAGGTTAGTGTTGTTGCTCAACGTCCTTTGGTGAAGGTAGAGATCGATAAACTTACATACAGCGCCAAAGATGACCCCGAGGCATCGACATCGAGTGTGCTCGACTTGTTGCGAAAAGTACCGATGGTAACGGTCGACGGTGAAGATAATATTCAGTTAAAAGGTTCATCCAATTTTAAGATTTATCTGAAACGGTAAGCCATCGAACATGATAACGAATAATCCTTCGCAGGTACTCAAGAGCATGCCTGCAAACAGTATAAAAGACATTGAAGTGATTACCGATCCGGGTGCAAAATACGATGCGGAAGGAGTAGGGGGGATTATCAATATTATTACCGACAAGCGGGTAGACGACGGGTATTCCGGTTCGGTAGGAGCCAATGGCGATACTTATGGCGGATACGGTGGCAATACCTATTTGGCCTTAAAGTACGGGAAATTCGGATTCACCGGCAATGCCAGTTATTACCATCACGACAGTCCGGAAACAGAATCGTCTTACATGCGGGAAGATTTTATACCGGGTGCGGAAAATATGCTCACGCAGGACGGCACCAATAAAGGTAATGGTGGCGGCTTGTTTTTCAGTAGTGCATTGAGTTACGAACCCGATACGCTGAATTTGTTCAATTTGTCGGTATCGCGTTTCGGGGGAGATTTCTCTTCCAGGAGTTTGCAAAATGCGTTGTCGAAGGGGATACAGAATTACAGTTATCTTGCCCATTCTTTTTTCGAACAGGAATATGGAGGCACCGAATTGTCGGCCGATTATCAGCATAATTTTAAAAAGAAGGGGGAGATGTTGACGCTTTCGTATCGTTTTCAACAAAACCCGAACGACGGCGAATACGAAAGTCGTTTTACGGATGTGACAGGGGATTCTTATTCTGAAGGCTACCGCCGTAAGAGCATAAACGATGCCGGAGGAAAGGAGCATACCGGACAAATCGATTATGTGAATCCACTTACGAATAAACATAACGTTGAAGCAGGGTTGAAATATATTTTCAGACAAAATACGAGTGAGAGCGACAATACGTATTTTGATGTAACGGACAATACTTGGAAAGTGGATTTATCGCATAAGAATGATCTCGACCATGATCAGAATATTGTTTCGGGGTATGCCGGTTACAGCTTTAAAACCGGGAAAATTGGCGTAAAAGCGGGTTTGCGCGGAGAATATACCGATCAAGATATTCATTTCATGAGTGCAAACGATACTACCATCCAAACCCACTTTTTCGATCTGGTGCCGTCGTTCACCTTTTCCTATCAGCTCGGGATGACCCAAACCCTCAGAGTGGGGTATAACATGCGTATCTCGCGCCCGGGTATCTGGTACCTCAATCCTTATGTTAACGACCTCAATCCGACGAATATTAGTTACGGAAATCCCAAACTGGACGCGGAACAAAGTCATAATTTCAATATCAATTTTGGCTCCTTTTCTCAAAAAGTGAACCTCAATGCGTCGCTCAACTATTCTTTTACTAAAAATGCTATTGCATCCTATAGTTTCGTAGAAGACGGTGTAACGCGTAATACGTATGATAATATAGGGAAAAATCAGCATATCGGCCTGAACCTGTATGCCAGTTGGACGCCGTTACAGAAAATTCGTTTGTATACCAATGCCAATGTCAGCTACACCGATATTCGGAGTAACAATGGCAATCAATTAAAAAATCACGGTTTTTCGGGGCAGGGATTTGGTGGATTGATGTTGACTTTACCACAGGATTTCCGCTTGGGATTCAATGGAGGCATTTTTAGTGGAAGAGTTCAATTGCAAACCTCACAATCAACAATGTATTTTTACTCGTTCAATGTAATGAAGAGTTTCCTCAATAAAAAGCTCGATGTCAATCTTTCTGCGAGCAATCCTTTTGCCGAGTTTGTTGAATTTAGTTCAACAACCAAAGGAGAAGGTTTTATGCAGAAAAGTACGTTTATGCAACCCATGCGTTCGCTTCGTTTGAGCGTAACGTATCGCTTTGGCGATTTGAAAACTTCCATCAAGAAAGTGCAACGTACCATTAGCAACGATGATTTGAAAGCCGGCGAAAGTGGCTCTCAGCCTGCAACAGGAGGTAGTACAGGAACAACCGGCAGCGGAAATTGATGCCTGTACTTTTTTCTTGCAAAAATTACGGTAAAAATGCGTATTTTTGTGAGAAAATTACTCCAAAGGCATCACAACATGCGGATAGATATCATTACGGTTTTGCCCGAAATTATCGATGGAGCATTGAATTGTTCCATCTTAAAACGTGCTCAGGATAAAGGATTGGTTGAAATAGTCGTACATAATCTTCGCGACTATTCCACCGATAAGCATCGTCGCGTGGACGATTATCCCTTTGGAGGCGAGGCCGGGATGGTTTTGCAGATTGAACCGATCGACCGAGCCATTTCGCAGCTGAAGTCGCAGCGTCACTACGATGAAGTGATTTATACCTCTCCCGATGGCGAACCGTTTACACAGCGGATAGCCAACGAATTGTCGTTGATGCAGAACATCATTATCCTTTGCGGTCATTACAAAGGTGTCGATTATCGGGTGCGCGAGCATTTGATAACGCGGGAAATATCCATCGGCGATTTTGTTCTCACCGGTGGCGAATTGGTAGCGGCCATGATTACCGATGCCGTTGTGCGGGTTATACCGGGTGTGCTTGGCGATGAACAATCGGCCTTGTCCGATTCGTTTCAAGATCATCTACTTGCTCCGCCGGTTTATACTCGTCCGGCAGAATATAAAGGATGGAAAGTACCCGACATACTTCTTTCGGGTCATGAAAGGAAAATTGTCGAATGGCGCATGGAACAGGCTGTGGAGCGTACAAAGCGGTTGCGCCCCGATCTGTTGGAAAAGGGGAACAATGCCGAAAATAAAAAATAGGGTGTGCAAAAAATCTAAATTCGTCCTATTTCTCGACAAACTTCTGTATTTTTGCATTTCATTAAATAAATATACAAGATGAAGAGAGATTCGTTGGTTTTCGAGATTATCGAAAAAGAAAAACAGCGTCAGTTGAGAGGTATTGAACTGATTGCCTCCGAAAATTTTGTAAGCGACCAGGTGATGGAAGCGATGGGGTCGGTGATGACCAATAAATATGCCGAAGGTTATCCCGGCAAAAGATATTACGGCGGTTGTGAATTTGTGGATATGACGGAGCAGCTTGCCATTGACCGATTGAAAAAATTATTTGATGCCGAGTGGGTAAACGTTCAGCCCCATTCGGGAGCTCAAGCCAATATGGCCGTATTTCTGGCCTGTCTGAACCCGGGCGATAAATTTCTTGGGTTGAGCTTGTCTCATGGCGGACACCTTTCGCACGGATCGCCGGTAAATTTTTCCGGCATGCTTTTTCAACCGTTGGAGTATACGGTGCGTCGTGAGGATCAGCTGATTGATTACGATGAGTTGGAAGCTGTTGCCCGCAAAGAACGTCCCAAATTGATCATCGGCGGGGCATCGGCTTATTCGCGTGAATGGGATTATGCCCGTATCCGGAAGGTTGCCGATGAAATTGGAGCTATTTTTATGGTGGATATGGCTCATCCTGCCGGGCTTATTGCTGCCGGCTTGCTCGAAAATCCGCTCAAGTATGCACACATCGTCACTTCCACCACACATAAAACGCTTCGTGGTCCTCGTGGCGGTGTGATTTTGATGGGAAAAGATTTTGAAAATCCCTGGGGAATCACCACACCCAGAGGAGAGGTGAAAATGATGTCGGCTCTTTTGGATTCTGCTGTTTTTCCCGGCACGCAGGGCGGTCCGTTGGAACATGTCATTGCTGCCAAGGCAGTGGCCTTTGGTGAAGCGTTGGACGATTCCTTTAAGGATTATCAGTTGCAGGTGAAAAAGAATGCGGCAGCTATGGCGCAAGCCTTCATGGATAAGGGATATAATGTTGTTTCAGGGGGGACCGATAATCACTCTTTGTTGATCGATTTGCGTACAAAGTTCCCCAATCTTACCGGAAGGGTTGCCGAAGATGCACTGGTTGCAGCCGACATTACCGCCAATAAGAATATGGTGCCGTACGACGACCGCAGTCCTTTTCAGACTTCGGGGTTACGTTTTGGCACTCCGGCAATCACCACCCGTGGGATGAAAGAACCGCTGATGATCGAGATTGTTGAAATGATCGATACGGTATTGTCTGATGTAGAGAACGACAAAGCCATTGCTGCTGTTCGCAATAAAGTAAACGATATGATGAGAAAATATCCGCTTTTTGCGTGGTAATGCAATCTGCATATTTTGTTTTTTAAGAGGAATCGATGAGGAATCCGTTTTTATGGATTCCTCATTGTTTTTGAATATATTTGTTATTTCAATCATTGATTTTTTATCTTCATCCGAATGTCGACGATTCTGCAAACCGATGTGAAATTTGTTCCCGGTGTTGGTCCCAAACGCGCCGCACTGCTGAACAAGGAGATCGATGTGTATACCATAGGCGATCTGCTGCGATGGTATCCCTATCGTTACATCGACCGCAGTCGGTTGTACTATATTCACGAGATTGACGGATCGATGCCCTATATTCAGCTCAAAGGTCGCATAACGGCGTTCGAGACGTTCGGCGAAGGAAGAAAAAGACGATTGGTTGCTCATTTTACCGATGGAACGGGATTTGTCGATTTGGTGTGGTTTCAGGGAATCCGATACATCGAAAACAGATATAAGCTCAATACCGAATATATTGTTTTCGGCCGGCCTACGCTTTTCAATAATCGGTGGAACATAGCTCATCCCGAGATCAATCCGTATATGAACGAGGCGGATCGCCCCGACGGACTGGTGGCTATGTATAATACTACCGAGAAAATGAAATCGCATTATCTTAACTCGAAGGCGATGCAGAAGATTATCAAAAACGCTTTCGAGATGATTCAGGAAAGGTTGCCCGAGTCGCTTTCGCCCGATGTAGTGCAAGCTGCACGCGTCATACCTTTTCATGATGCCATTGAAAACATTCATTTTCCAAAGAATCCCCTTTTGTTGCGCGATGCGGAGTATCGGCTGAAGTTTGAGGAATTGTTTTATATTCAATTGAGTATCGTTCGGTATGCGGCCGACCGAAAATCCAAATTAAACGGATTCGTCTTTAAACGCGTAGGCAAGAACCTGAATACTTTTTACAAAAAATACCTGCCCTTTGAGCTGACAAACGCCCAGAAAAGGGTCATCAAGGAAATCCGTCGGGATATGGGTTCCGGAAAACAGATGAACCGCCTTTTGCAGGGAGATGTAGGGAGCGGAAAGACCCTGGTTGCGCTCATGAGTATGTTGATTGCGATCGATAACGGTTTTCAGACCTGCCTGATGGCGCCGACTGAGATTCTTGCGTCTCAACATTTTGCCACGTTCAGCGAATTGCTGTCGGATATGGATGTAAACGTGGCGCTGCTTACAGGCTCGACAAGGAAAAAAGAGCGTGAATCGATTTTGGAGGAGCTGCAATCGGGCAAAATCGATATTCTCATCGGGACTCATGCGTTGATTGAGGATGTGGTGCAGTTTCGGAATCTCGGTTTTGTGGTGATTGACGAGCAACATCGCTTTGGTGTGGTGCAACGTGCCAAGTTGTGGAAGAAGAACGATCATCCGCCCCATGTACTTGTAATGACGGCTACACCCATTCCGCGCACCCTTGCCATGACGGTTTACGGCGATCTCGACGTGTCGGTGATCGATGAATTGCCGCCGGGTCGCAAACCCGTCAAAACGATTCATCGCTACGATACGAAACGCGGAGCGTTGCATGCTTTCCTTCGCGATCAGATTCATGCCGGTCGGCAGGTATATGTAGTTTTTCCGTTGATCGAAGAAAACGAGAACCTCGATTTGCGCAGCCTGGAAGAGGGTTACCTGCACATCAAAGAGTCGTTCCCCGAATTTACCGTTGGCAAGATGCACGGACGCATGAAACCTGCCGAAAAAGACGAGGTGATGCGCCGGTTTTTGGCAAACGAGGTGCAGATACTCGTATCTACAACGGTGATCGAGGTTGGCGTGAATGTTCCCAATGCTTCGGTCATGGTGATCGAAAGTGCCCAGCGTTTCGGGCTGGCACAATTGCATCAGTTGCGCGGAAGGGTAGGGCGAGGTGCCGACCAATCGTATTGCGTTCTGATTACACCTTATGAATTGTCGGCCGATACGCGCAAGCGCATCGAGATTATGACGGAAACCAACGATGGGTTCTTGATTGCCGAGGCCGATCTGAAGCTTCGCGGTCCCGGCGATTTGGAGGGTACACAGCAGAGCGGCATTCCTTTTAACCTTAAAATTTCGGATATCGTGCGCGATAACGATATTCTGTTTCGTGCGCGCGAAATTGCCGAGGGAATCATTGCGAAAGATCCCAATTTGGAACAACCCGAACATTTGGTATTGAGACAACAGCTGAACCGGTTGTCGGGCAATCGGTACGACTGGGGCAGAATCAGCTAACCTCCCCCTCTCCTTGCTCCTTTTATTTGTTCAAGAGCTGTTTGTTTGCCCATTTAATGTATTGCTCCCAGTCGAAATCGGTCACATCGTGTTCACCGCTTCGGATGTGGTATGCCACCGTATTGTGAATAGGTTGGTTGACAGGCGGCATTTCTTGTGAGGAGATTCCTTTTTTTCCAAAAAGTTCGTAAACCGGCGTAGCAAAATAAGCAGCTAAAAATTCTCCCCGCGGGTCGGCCCAGAGATCCTTTTCGGCACTTGCTACGTAAACAGGGCGTGGCGCTATAAGGGCAATTAGTTCGTGTTGATCCACGGGAAGTGCATCTTCGTTATCGTTGTATTTGTTGAAATTTTTGCAAAACCAATGCGGAAAAGCCGTGTTGATGCGTGCTATTGTTTCTCCAAACCGTCTTTTCGAAAGCGCTGCCCCACCACATCCCGAATTATTGGAAATGACGGCAGAAAAACGTTCATCTTGTGCTCCTGCCCAAAGTGCGGTTTTACCCAACCGCGAATGTCCAAAAACAATAACCTTTGATGCATCCACATCTTTATCTTGTTCAAAATAATCCATTGCACGACTCAATCCCCATGCCCAGGCGGAGATAGCGCCCCATTCGTCGGCAGCAGGGATTTGTTGATCTTCAACATAGCAAAAAGGATGTATTCCGTCTGAAAAATCGTCTCTGTCAGGGTCAACCTCACAATAAAAAATTGTAGCCAACCCATAACCGGCATGAATAATTTTTTCAACCGGCCACCGATTGGCGCGAACCCCGCGTGATGCTTCCGTCAATTGATGATTGACGATTCCCAACGATTCGTTGTTTCGTGTCCATGCAGGGGAAATCAGAACATTCGGATCGTTGGTAATTGTATGATTGCCGTAAAAATTATATCCTAAGAATAAGGGGGCTTTTTCTATTTCCTTGGGTAAATACATTAAGATAGTGAAGCGAAGTGCATGATTGTCTTTTTTGAAAATAAGATCAACCTGTTTGCGGCAGGCTTTGCCATCGAGTGCATGGTCGCTTTGTTCTACTACTTCCCATTGGTGAACAGGAATTTTGCACGGCACTTTTCCATACACGTTTTCGGAAAAAAACGCAAGCAATTCGGGTCTGCGTTCCTTGATCCATTTGCCGGGGGTTTTTATTTTTTTGCCTGCGAATGTTGTTAAAGGATCAGGCAATTCGAATTTCGGAACTTTGTTTTCATCATAGTTGGGCTCCGATTGAGGGACAATTTGCCCAAAAATTACGAGGAAAGTCGACAACAATACCAATGTGAGAATAATAAATCGTGTCGTCATAATGAAAAGGATGAATGATTTTGCTTTCTGAATCCGAAAAGTACTATTTTCGGGGAGATTTTCAAAGTTTTGTAACCGAATAATTGGGAAATATCATTCGCAATGTTGTACTTCTATTTTAAACTTACGTGAATTCGGTCAACGAGTTAAACCGGGGTTTTGGTGTTTATTGAAATATTCCCGAGAGGGGTTAAAATAATTTTGGTGTGCACAAAAGGTTTATTATTCCTTTATCGGATTTTTCGGCAGAAACGAAGCAAAATTTCATCTTTTATCGGAAAACAGGGGCAGCGTGCACGAAAATTGTATCGTGTTTCGGAAAACGTGTGTTAATAATAACTAACTAAATTCTTCCGTCGGAAAATCCGACGGGGGCTAAAAAAAATAATATCCTATCTCTGAAATTCCGATGGTTGTAATTTGCGTTTTTTAACTCGGGAATAGCTTTATTTCACTAGTAAATCGGTTTCCTTTGTTAAGGGATGTTATTAGGATGGGGGTAAATCAAAATTTTTATATTCGTCGGAAAATCCGACGGGGGATAAAAAAAATTTCATTGTCGTCGGAAAACCATAAAATACGTTGTTCAGTAATGAAAAATTTTTTTGTCTTTTGACGGACAGGAAGGATCAATTCATTGGAAAAAGAAGAGGAAATCCGATCTTTTCATTCACGAAAAAATACGAAAATCCTCTACTTCAATTTCAAAAGCCATGCGTGAGTTTACTCCGAAAAATCTATTTCATGATTTTATGATTTCTAAAATAGAATTTTAAAAGGCACTCATGTTTTATAGTCGGATTTTTAAGAAATAAAAATCGATTTATGCGGCTTTAGTGTGTTGTATAACTCACGCCGGCAGTGAACCAAAAACCGGGTTGGGGTACATTGCCCAAATCGATGTATGAGGTATCGAATATGTTGTTGGCATTGGCGAAGAAACGGAAATGTTTCATCGTGTAATCTACTTTGATATCCAACACCGAAAAGGGTTTGTATGTGACTTTTTCTGCAGGTTTTTGATCTACATATTGTACGTACGATCCTACACGGTCTTGCCAGCGGAAATTCCAACTCACGGAAAGGTTTTTTACGATTTCGTGATAAAGGGTTGCCGTGAATTTATGTCGTAAATGGTTAAGGGTGTAGTTCGATATCAGTTCATCTTCCACCAGATTCTGATGCAAATAGGTATAGCCTAATCGGAATTTTTTGAATGGTTGATGATTGCCAAACCACTCCCGCAAATTGAGCGAAAGATTGGTTTCGATGCCCTTTTTATTGATTCGGGAATGATTTCTCGATTCCCACAGGGCGTCGGGATCGGGTTTTACCCAGTCGATCAGGCTGTCGCCCCGCATGTAGAATGCCGATGCTTCCGCATTTACGATGCGGTTTCTGTATTTGATGCCGGTTTCCCATGCTTGTGAGCGTTCGGCTTCCAGATCGGTATTGCCGGTGTGGGTTGCGGTGGTATAATACAGTTCAGTGAACGTGGGCATGCGTGTTGCCTTGTTCCACGAAGCATAGATGCTTACAGAATTGCTTGGTCGAAACGATGCGTTGACGGCCGGATAGAAGGTAAATTTATCGACAATGGCCGTATTGTGATTCAGCAATCCACCGAGCGATAAGGTAAATTTGTTGGTTACGAAACTGTGTTCGGCAAAATAACTGATGTTGGTACGGCTATCGGATTTGGTGTATTTTCCGATGGGTTCATTCATGGGCTTTCCCAACACATTACTGAGGATACTTTCGTTGCGGAACTCGCCGCCGAAACTTGTAATGCCCCATGCCGAGGCATATTGCATAGTAAGATTGGCACCGAAAACATCGCTTCGGTGATAGTTGTGACCGGTGTACCAGTCGGGGATGCCGGGTGTTCCATCGCGAAAGAGTTGGAAACAGTCGTAATGCCTGTTCCAGTAAAGTACGGGAACAACTTTCAGTTGTCCGTTGGTTTCCCCTTTTATCGATGCGAAAATGGTTTCCGTGTCGTCGAACTGATTGGGATAAGCTGCTGTGTAAAATGTATTGGCTCCGTAATCTTTGTCGTTGTATCCCAATTGGAGATCGAGCGTGTTGTTTTTTATGTTGAACCGGCTTTGCCATAACACGTTTAGTAGCTGATAATCGCTGTTGGCAATGTATCCGTCGGAGCGATCATACCCTGCGGATAATTGGTGTACGGCCGAGGAGGTTTTCAATGCGCCGCGTGCTTCGACACCAAAAAGCCCGTACATACCTCCTTCTGTTTTGGCATACGCGTTTGAAAGCGTGTCTTTTTTGGTGATAATGTTGATTCCCCCTGCGAAAGCCCCGGCACCATAGGCCAACGATGCAGGTCCTTGGATGATTTCGATGCGTTCGATGTCTGAAAGATTGAGGGGGATGTCGAAACTGTAGTGTCCGGTTTGAGGATTGGTAAGGTTAATTCCGTTGAGAAGAATGGCGGTTTGATCGAATGATCCGCCGCGAAGTGAAATGTCCGCCTGTACGCCGTGCGGTCCGCGTTGCAGGACATCAACTCCTGCCACATAATTTAGAAGATCTTCCGTACTTCGGACGGGCGCAGCCTCAATGTCTTGTTGTGTAATGATGGTGACCTGCTTGGCTGCTTGACTCAATGGCAGGTCGGTCTTTGAAGCGGTGACCACCACCTCGTCCAGTTCTTGCAACAGCACGCTGTCGGTAGAGGTTTCGATACGGGTTCGTTCAACAGGGTTTACCGAAGCCGAATGGGCATTCATTAATGCACATCCCGAAAGTACCCCGATGCTCACTACTTTGTGCAGGCTGTTAAAAACGCTGTACGATTTTCGGGCAAATCGCTTAAAACGAAATGCCTTTAACGAAGTTGATTTTGATTGTTTTTGTTTGTTCATAATGATATAATTTAGAAAATACGGGGCAAAAATACACTTAAAAATTGAATTGCGGGGTATCAATTGATGATTTTTTTTTGCCTGAATGGCGAATAAAAAGGATTTGTCTTTTTATTTGTTTTCGAAAATGGAGAAATGAACCCGACCGTATTTTCGTTCTTCTTTGAAAAAAGGCAAATGCGAGAAATGGTGTTTATCAGAGTGTTCCATGATAAAAATGCCTTCGGGTTTGAGCAGATTATTTTCGATAATAAGGGTAGGAATGGTATCGACTGTGGGCAAATCATAAGGGGGATCGGCAAAAATGAGATCGAATTTCTCTTTACATGATGCAACGAATTTAAAAACATCGGCGTGGATAGGGAACAATTCGATGGCACCCAGTGTTTTTTTTGTTTTGACAATAAAATTGTAATAATTTCGGCTCATCTCTACACTCACTACCCGTGGGCATCCGCGCGATACCATTTCCAGCGCAATGCTTCCGGTTCCCGAAAAAAGGTCGAGTGCCGTGGTTTCTTCCCATTCCAGGAGATTGTTTATAACATCAAAAAGCCCTTCTTTCGCAAAATCGGTAGTGGGTCTTGCTTTTAGAGCAGGAGATACATGGATTCGCCGTGATTTGTATTTTCCGCTGATTATTCGCATAATTGGATCTTTATATCAAGAGGTACAGGTGAGATTTTTTCTTCTGAAACCATTAATTCAGGAGAGAATGAAAGAATTTCTACCCTTTTGATGAGTTTTTTGAGCGCATCAATGGTTTCTTTTTGAGAATCGGTATTACCGGTTACGTATAAAAAGTCGGTTGACTGATCCATTGGAAGTTTTTCCCATATGCCAACAATAAAATATAAGGCATTCAATTTTTCGCTAATGGGGAAAGTGTTTGCCGAAAGCAGTTTATTTTGCCTGAAGCAACAGATATCCATCAATTCTTCATGAAAATTAACGTAGCATCTTTTTTCTTTCGTTTCATGATTGTGTCCGCAGAAATAAGAGAGTAGCTGCGATATGTGATGCGTAAAAACCGGATTCCACAGGCTGCGGAGCAGAAAAGAATGCAACTCGTCGTCCATTGCAAAGAGAACGTAAAAATCGTTTTCTGCAACCTTATTGGTTAAAATGGTCTCGTTTTTAGTTGCGATATTAAAATTGAAAATCTCTTTCGTTTTCTTTTCTTCATAAAATGTTTCGGGTACAAGTGTATATTCTTTCGAAACCACCATAACTTGGGTGGTTTTAAATGTTTGAGTAAAGAAATCGAAATCAAAAATCAGTCTTTTGATGTTTTCAATGTAGCTCAATTTATTGTTGAACAATGTGGTTTTATAATAAAAAACATTGTTATCCGTTGGGCAATGGATAGAGAAAGAAAATCCATCCGGAATGAGCCGGATGGATAATGTATATTTCTCTGTTTGAGCTAAATCTATATTTTCAGGCAAAAACATATTGTATTATAGGAGGGCAATTTATTCCCAGTTGCCCGCATTGTTATTGGCAATGGTAAGGGACCCGACTTTCAACCCCGGATAATTATCTTGTCCCGGTCTGTTGAGCGCATCTTCAATTTTTTGACTCAATAGTCTTTTGTCGAGATCACCCAAAAAGACAGTATAAGGTGCTTTTGCTTCAAAAACTTGTACCGGTATACCCGAAGCCGTTTCAATGGTTCCTGTTCTAAGCTCAAATTTCGCGCCATTGCCGTAAGGGACGTAGGGTAACGAATCCGGATTAAAATCGGAACGGTTAGGGAAAAGAACCTCTAATGCCGGCAAATAAATGGTATCTCTTACCAATTGCGGGCGACTTTTTTCTTCATCCCATAGACCTGCAGCTTTTATCGCTTTTTCGTTTCCCGAGCGGATAATCTTCATTGCTTTTTCTTCCGTCATACCGCTTTCCAGCTGTTCTTCCGTGAGGTCGCCTTCACTTCTCACCGTTTTAATTTTACCGTTTTTGATGAAATCGACCAACGTGTCGAAACTGGCAGTGTATTGGCCATATTGTTCGCGATAGGCGACTTGTGCCGTACGGATGTCGATCAACCGCTGGATAACGGCTTTTTCTCGTTTTTGGACTTCCTTTTGAAACTCAATAGGTGCTTGTATACTTCTCCAGCAAAGGAACCCTAAGAGAACAATTGCAACAACCAAGGTCGCTTTTACTACAACTTTCATGGACTTTTCCTTTTTTATTTGTATTATTGAATGTTGATTTTCTAATTTCTGACTACAAATTTAGAAAAAGAATAGTAATTGTACTACTTTTACATAAAAAAAAACGTGAAAAATGATAGAAAGGTTCTTTATCGATAAAATTAAAGCCAATTTTCCATTTACTTTAACGCATGATCAGTGTGTAGCTCTCGAAAAAATTGTCGATTTTATTTTTTCTGCCGATAAGGGCCGTGTTTTTTTGTTAAAAGGATATGCAGGCACCGGGAAATCGCTTTTGGTTGGGAGTTTGGTGAAAACCATGAACGAATTTAACCGCAGGTCGGTTCTTTTGGCTCCTACCGGAAGGGCTGCAAAGGTTTTTTCGGGTTACGCAGGGCAGCCTGCCTATACCATTCATAAAAAAATATACCGTCAACAAAAATTTTCGGAAGGGGTTGCTAAGTTTTCGCCGGCTGAAAATTTGCACAGACATACGCTCTTTATTGTAGATGAAGCTTCCATGATAAGCAATCATGCGAACGATTTTTCCCTTTTTGGTTCGGGACGTTTGTTGGACGATTTAATCGAATTTGTGTATTCGAGTGAAGGATGCCGATTGATGTTGCTTGGTGATACAGCTCAGCTGCCGCCGGTAAAAGAGGAGGAGAGTCCGGCTTTAAATGAAGGAGTACTTCAATCGTATGGTTTGGAAGTAATGGAAACTACGCTAACCGAAATTGCTCGCCAAGAAAAAGAATCGGGGATCCTTTATAATGCCACATTGCTCCGAGATGCATTACAAATGGGAGAAACCTATGATTATCCAAAATTGGAAGTAAATCGTTTTTCTGATGTAAAAACATTGACCGGGGCAGAATTGATCGAGGAGATTTCGGATGCTTATCGGCGCGACGGCATAGACGAAACCATTGTCATCTCGCGCTCAAATAAGCGGGTGAATGCATATAACAACGGTATCAGAAATACGATTCTTTATCGTGAAGAAGAATTATCGAACGGCGATTTGTTGATGATCACCAAAAATAATTACTATTGGGTAAACGATTTTGAAGATATTAATTTCCTTGCCAACGGAGAGTTTGTGGAAGTTGTGCGCATTCGAAGTTATGAAGAAATGTATGGTTTCAGGTTTTGCAATGCAGTATTGCGACACAGAGATTACGATGTGGAATTTGAAGCAAAGATCAACCTGGATGTGTTGCATACCGAAGTTCCCGGGTTGACACGCCAACAAAACGATGAGCTATTTACCGCAGTAATGGAAGATTATAGCGATATTCCAAAAAAAAGAAATCGCTACAATAAAATGAAAGAAAATCCCTATTTTAATGCTCTTCAGGTTAAGTATGGGTATGCTGTTACTTGCCATAAGGCACAAGGGGGTGAGTGGAAAAATGTTTTTCTCGACCTTGGATACATCAAAGCTTTATACATGGACGATAATTTTTATCGTTGGCTGTATACATCCATCACCAGGAGTGCAAAAATGTTATATCTTATAAATTTACCCGCTGATTTTATCTCACTTTCTAAATAATTATTACTTTTGTTGTTGGTGAAACAATCAGTCGCTACTTTCGTAATTTACAGTAAAAAACACTATCGTTTTGGAAAAGAAAAGAGAATACATCGATAATCTTCTGGCTAATATTAAAAATTTGGAAGAGAAATTTCTTGCCGTGAAAGACGAGGACGCCATCCCTTTTTCGTTTTTTCGTGAAGCTTATAACCGTACCGAAACCATCATGCGTTTATTGCATGAACTGGAAAATTTGCAAATTGACGAGATGCGCGCACAAATGGAAAAATTGATATTGTTCCTTTCCGAAGTCGAAAACAATAAAAAAACCATTGAGAAAGCGGCAGAAACAGGTGCAATACGAGAGGTCTCTGAAGAGGAAACCAAAGCAGCGCAAACGAAGGAAGTTGAAAAGCAGGAAGTTGAAAAGCAGGAAAGGGAGACTGCAATTGAAAATGTGCAACAAAAATTGCCCAATAGCACATATGCCAAAGATCCTGTGTTTTCGGAATACAAATGGCCCGAAAAAAAAGAAAGTGAGATTCGGGGAAAAAATAAGGAGTCCTCTTCATTAAACGATGTCATTTCGGCTAAACCGGCAGTTCTGGATTTAATAAAGAGTATCAGTTTGAATGATCGGTTTTTATTCCAGCGAGAGCTTTTTAACAACGATCGCGAAGCGATGAACGTTTTGATGGCAAAACTCAATACTTTTGAAAATTACGAAGATGCAGAAGCTTATTTACGCCGGAATACGTCGTGGGATTTTGAGGATCAGACAGTGAAGGATTTTCTTTATGCCATAAAAAAAGGATTCGAGTAAATCTCCCGTTTGAGGAAAAATTATGGGAAAATTGTTCGTCGTGCCTACCCCGATAGGCAATATGGAAGATATGACATTGAGGGCGATCAATGTGTTGAAGGAGTGCGATTTGATCCTTGCAGAGGATACGCGTACAAGCAGTTTTTTATTAAAACATTTCGGTATTGAAACCGGCATGCAATCGCATCATAAATTTAATGAACACCGCACATTACAGCAAATCATTCAACGTTTGCAGGCCGGCGCTAATATGGCATTGATTTCCGATGCCGGCACCCCGGCTATTTCTGACCCGGGTTTTCTCCTTGTTCGCGAATGTATAAGGGAAGGCATAGAGGTGGAATGTTTACCGGGTGCAACGGCTTTTGTTCCGGCGCTGGTTATGTCGGGCATTCCTTGTGACCGCTTTTGTTTTGAAGGCTTTTTGCCTCAGAAGAAAGGGCGACTTAGCCGCTTGAAATCGCTTTCGGATGAAACACGAACAATGGTGTTTTACGAATCGCCGTATCGACTCATAAAAACACTGACACAATTTGCAGAGTTTTTTGGTGCAGAACGATATGCCTCTGTTTCGCGCGAAATATCCAAAATATATGCCGAAACTGTTCGGGGAACGTTGTCCGAATTGATCGATCATTTTACCGAAAACGAACCAAGAGGAGAATTTGTAATCGTAGTAAGTGGTAAGAACGAATAGTGAATTAAACTATTTGACAAATAATTCGTTTATTAATTAGAAATAAAAAATTGATTTTATGAAAAAAGTAGTGATTTTATTTCTTGGCATGGGAATGATGTTCGCATGCACAAATGTAAAGGAATCGAAAGAATATAAGGAATTGGAAGCCGAAAGAGATTCCTTAATGCAGATATCGTCGGAAGCTAGTGCCGAATTGGCCGAAATGATGTCTGTTATTAGTGAGGTTGAAGAGAACTTCAATAAGATCAGAGAAGCCGAAAAATACCTTTTCACTCAGTCATCGGAAAGCGGCGAAATGAGTCAGGATACCAAAACACGTATCAACGAAAATTTTAAAATGATCAACGAAATTCTTCAACGAAACAAAGCGCAATTGGCCGAACTGAGAAGTAAGTACGACAGCAGCAATAAACAGATTGCTTTGCTGAAGAATACGATTGAACGGTTGAATAGGGAATTAGAAGAGAGTGCCATTCGCATGAAGGAACTTCAGAGCTTGCTTGCCGAACGCGATTCGACCATCGTAAAATTATCGAGCGACATTACTGCACTTGCAAGTGAAGCGGAAGCTCAATCCGCAACCATTCAAGAACAGGATAAAATGTTGCATACTGCTTATTACGTTTTTGGTACTGCCAATGAATTGAAAGAGCAGAAAATTTTATCGGGCGGTTTTCTTAAACCGACGCGGGTAATGAAGGATACTTTCAATAAAGATTATTTTCTGAAAATCGATATTCGCGAAGTAACAGAAATTCCTTTGTATGCAAAAAGAGCTAAATTATGGTCTACTCATCCCGAAGGAACATACGAATTTGTAAAGGGACCGGATGAAAATCTTACTTTTCATATTACCGATACCCAGCGCTTTTGGAGTTTGACAAAATATTTGGTTATCGAGGTGTATTAATTTTTTCAAGGATTTAATGGTGAAACATACGGAGTGATCAAAAAGTCGCTCCGTCTGTGTTTAAATTGTAGAGGGTTATCTGAGAAATGGCATATAAAAATCTTTTTATTGATCTTGATGATACGCTTTGGGATATTCATCAAAATGCCCGGGAATGTCTTCACGAAATTTACCGCGATTATGGATTTGATGAATTTTACACTACTTTTGAAGATTATTACAATGTGTACTTCCCGGGCAACAACTATCTTTGGGGATTGTATCGTGAAGGGAAAATTAATAAAGACGAACTGATTGTAGAGCGGTTTCTTTTGCCTCTTCGCCCGTTTGGGATTGATGATCCGTCTTATGCCAAAAGTTTGAGCGACGATTTTTTGGAACGTACCACGCACAAAACAAAACTGATTGATGGAGCAATCGATTTATTGGAGTACCTTAAACCTGCCTATCGGATGTATATCCTTTCCAATGGATTTCGTGAAGTGCAGCATAAAAAAATAAAAAATTCGGGTCTTCGGCCTTATTTTGATAAGGTGATTCTTTCGGAAGATGCCGGAAAAAATAAACCGCACCCCGACTTTTTTACCTATGCGTTGGAAGTTACCAACTCGCGTCGTGACGAGACGCTCATGATAGGCGACAGCTGGGATGCGGATATCGTGGGAGCATATAACAGCCAAATCGATCAGGTCTGGTTAAATCCTAAAGACGAAAAGCCGAAGGGTTTTGAACCGACCTTCACCGTGCAAAAACTCGAGGAGATAAAACGAATCTTGTGACAGAAGAGTCCATTACTTTCATTTTCTGTCAGCTTACTTCAAGGAAATTTGAAGGAGAAAGATATTATTTTGTTATCGTCTCTATGAGTCTTTGAATGACTCATGTATTATTCATTTATTTGGTTTCTGTACACAGTTCACTATCCGGATAACATTAAAGAATTGCATGGGGATTGTGCTTTGATTGGAGATCGGGGTTATTCTGCGCCATGCATCAATTTGGCCCCTTTAAAATATTAGTGATTACACTTGAAGTGCACACGCGAAGCAATTAATATGATTATCGGTTATAATTCGATGAAAAATTGAGTTTTAATATTTTAAATAACCACAAAAGAATTTGATAATCAAACAATAATAACTGTTGATAACTTTTTCATAATTATTTGTGTATAAATGTGGGGAAAAGTGGATTATTTTTATAATTTTACGGTGTTGGAACTTGTGTAATCACAAAACTGAAGAAAGAGTGTTGCAATTTCTGGGAAATATGGAAGCCAAAACCGATGCAAAAGGTCGTGTTTTTGTGCCGGCCAACTTCCGAAAATGTTTGCAGAAGGCAGGGGAAGAATTCCTTGTGCTTCGTAAAGATATTTTCCAGGATTGTTTAGTGCTTTATCCGGGATCGGTTTGGGAGAAAGAAGTAGGGGTGTTGCGTAGTAAATTAAATAAATGGAATAAAGATCAGCAACAAATTTTTCGTCAGTTTGTTCTTGATGCCGAACGTTTGGAAATGGATGCTAACGGTCGGATTCTGATTCCCAAACGATACTTGCAGATGGTTGGCATTGATTCTGATGTCCGATTTTTAGGTGTGGATGACACGATTGAAATTTGGGCAAAAGAGAAACTGGAAAAACCATTGATCCCTCCCGAAGAATTTTCTACAAAAATACAAGAAATGATGAACTGAAATTTTATCGGTTTATCATTGTAATTAGTTGAAAAAATGAACGTTTATCATACACCTGCCTTACTTAACGAGAGTATTGATGGATTGAATATCCATCCGGACGGAGTGTATGTGGATGTGACATTTGGCGGTGGGGGACATTCGAGGGAAATTTTGAAAAGATTAGGAGAAAAAGGTCGTTTGTACGCTTTTGATCAGGATGCGGATGTGTGCCGAAACCGTATAGATGATCCGCGTTTTGTGTTGGTTAGAAGTAATTTTCGTTACTTAAAAAATTTTCTTCGTTATTACAACGAAGAAAGTGTGGATGGCATTCTTGCCGATTTGGGGGTGTCGTCGCATCATTTTGACGATCCGGAACGAGGATTTTCTTTTCGTTTTTCAGGTCAGTTGGATATGCGGATGAACCGTTTGGCAAAGAAAAAAGCGTCGGATATACTGAATGAATATTCGCAGGAAGAGCTTACTCGGGTTTTTTCTTCGTACGGAGAACTGAAAAATGCAGCGAAGATAGCAGCGTCTGTGGTGAAATTCCGAGAAAGTGAAAAAATAGAAACGGTGGATGACTTTGTTGGTATTCTTCAGCCTTTTGTTTTTAAAGACAAAGAAAAGAAGATATTGGCACAAGCTTTTCAGGCGTTGCGTATTGAGGTGAACGACGAAATGAACGCTTTGTCCGATATGTTGCGGCAATCGTTGGAAGTATTGAAAGGGGGGGGGAGAATGAGTGTGATTTCTTACCATTCTCTTGAAGACCGGATGGTGAAAAATTTTTTCCGTTCCGGAAATCTTCAAGGCGAGATAGTGAAAGATTTTTTCGGTAACGTTCAGACTCCGTTTAAAATAATCAACCGTAAAGTAATTGTGCCTTCGGAGAAAGAACAAACCGAAAATCCGAGGTCGCGAAGTGCCAAACTTCGTATAGCTGAAAAAATAGTAGAATAAGCGGTCAAAGATATGAAAATTAAATTCGATAAAATACGGAAATCGTTTATCTATGTTTTTGGCGGAAGCGTATTAACAGAGGATTTTCTTTTAAAGAACATGCGTTTTATCGTCACCGTCCTTATAATTATTTTTATTTTTATTGGACACCGATATACGGTGTTGCAAAAGATGGCAGAAATTGAAAAACTTGAACGAGAATTAAAAGATGCAAAATATGAAGCGCTGAGTATTTCGGCAGATTTGACAAAAGCGAGTCGCCTGACGGAAATAGAAAGACTTATTGAAGAGGAAGGGCTGGAACTGAAAATTTCTAATGAGCCTGTGTATAGAATTAGGAAAAAATAAAAGATTAATTTTTCGTATTGAAAATGGAACAGCAGCAACGAAAAGAAAATGATGAAGGCATTATGGGGCGATATGGGCTCATTGTAGCGATATTGCTTTTATTTGCCGGACTGATTGTATTTTCGGCCGGAAAAATAATTTTCAGTTCGGAAGGGAAAAGATGGCGCGAGGTGGGAGAAAAGGAAGCTGTCATAAAAGACCGCGTGATTCTTCCTAACCGCGGAAATATTTACACTTACGATGGAAAACTTCTCGCAGCAGGTGAACCTCTTTACGGGGTTTACATGGATTTTTGGGCTGATGGAATGAAGAAGGATACCTTATATAAGTATGTCGAAGATTTATCGAAAGCTTTGGCGAAAAAGTTTCCCGGCCGTTCTGCAAATCAGTATCGGAATGTGATTCTGAATGGTTGGAAATTGCGAGAAACAGAAGAACGAAGAATGAAGGACTATCAGGCACGCGGCATCAAGAAAAAAGTCCCCTTGCGTTCGCGGTATGTACGTATTATTAAAGAAGACATTTCGTATGTCGATCTCAAAGAGATACAGAGATTTCCCTTTTTTAATCAGCGTTCGAATAAAAGTGGTTTGGTTGTGAATGAAAAAAATGCACGAAAAAAACCTTTCGGCAATTTGGCTACTCGTACAATCGGGAGTGTCTATAAAGATTTGGAAAAAGGAGGAGCTAGTGGATTAGAATTGAAATACGATTCATTGCTTCGAGGTGTTCCCGGAGTAAAAAATCGTCAAAAAATACAGGGAAAATGGATGGACGTTGTGGAGATCCCGGCACAAGATGGTTATGATTTAGTAACCACGCTTGACGCCGATATTCAGGAAATTACCGAGAGAGCCTTACGTGAAAAACTCATAGAAACGGAAGCCGAATCGGGTACAGCAATTGTGATGGAAGTGAAAACCGGTGAAATAAAGGCAATTTCGAATCTTGATAGGACAAGTAGGGGAACATATTTCGAAGGCAATCCCAATGCTTTTTCGTATATGAACGAACCGGGATCGACTTTTAAAACCGTCACGGTAATGGCCGCTTTGGATGACGGGGTGATAACGCCTATCGACTCGTTTTATGTGGGTAACGGTTTATTTCAATATAAAGGGAGATGGGTGAGAGATCATTATTGGCGGCAAGGGCGTGACCGCGGTTATTTGACAGTTGCCGAAGGCCTGCAGATATCGTCAAATGTAGTGATTAGTAAGATAGCACTCAAAGGATACGAAAATAATCCCAAAAAATACGTGGATGCTATTGATAGAATTGGTCTTCGTAAATCTTTGACATGGGATGTTCCATTAAATGGGATCGAAGGTACATCGGTTATTCGCTATCCCGATGACAAAAATAATTATTGGTCAAAGACTACATTGCCTTGGATGTCTTTTGGTTACGAAACGCAAATTCCACCTATTTATATGCTTATGTTTTATAACGGCATTGCAAACGGAGGAAAAATGATTAAGCCTTTTATTGCAAAAAGTGTCGTAAAAAACGGAAAAATAATAGAGAAATTTGAAGCTGAGGTAGTGAATCCCAAAATGTGCAAAGATACTACTCTGGTGCAGATCAGAGAAATGTTGCGAGGTGTGATTGAAAATGGTACGGCAAAAGTTGTGAGATCCGACTATTTCCCTATAGCAGGAAAGACGGGTACTGCACAGATTGCTTCGGGAGGTACTTACAGTGGATATTATGTTTCTTTTTGTGGATATTTTCCTGCCGATGATCCGCAATATACTTGCTTTGTAGGGATCAGAAGACCCAAAGGAGTTCCTTCCGGTGGAGGACAGGCGGGAATGGTTTTCAAAAATATTGCTGAACAGATATATACCCGTAATGCACGACTTTTCCCCGAAAATTGCAAGGTGGATTCTACAGTAAGTAAGTTTCCTCCAATTAAAAATGGTAACAGAAGTAAAAGTGAAACGGTAATGGCATCCGTAGGACTGAAGATGGCAGATAATTCGAAGGTGTCGTCAAATTGGGTACAAATTGATAACGATAGTTCGGTCTATCAAATGAGAGAATTAGCTGTCAGTGAAAAAATAGTTCCTAATGTATGGGGTATGGGTGCACGAGATGCTGTATATTTGCTTGAAAAAGCGGGGATGCGGGTAAATCTGACAGGGGAAGGGAAAGTGGTTGCGCAGTCGCTTCGTCCGGGGTCGAAAGTGGTAAAGGGAACGACTATCCGTATAGTTTTGCAATGAAAGGATAAACAGGATATGAAATTAAGTCAACTTATTGCGGATTGCAATGTGATTTCGATAAAAGGAAACGAAAATGTGGAAGTAATGAGCATCACTTCCGATTCTCGTCAGGTGCAGCAGGGGGCGCTTTTTGTGGCTGTTGAAGGCATTTGCACCGATGGTCATTCCTATATAGGAAAAGCCATTGAAGGAGGGGCAAGTGTTGTGGTTTATGATAAACCGTGTATTGAAGAATTCTTTTCACGAGTTACCTATGTCCAAGTGGAAAAAAGTGCCATCGCTTTGGCTCTGATTGCTTCGCAATGGTATGGTAATCCTTCTCGGCATCTTAAACTTATCGGGGTTACCGGCACAAATGGGAAAACCACGGTGGCAACCTTACTTTATGAAATGTTTCGCCGTCAGGGTTATGCCGTGGGATTGTTGTCTACGGTATGTAATTATGTCAACGAAAAAAAATATCCTACTACCCACACGACGCTCGACCCTATCACATTGAATCAATTTCTTAGGATGATGGTTGATGATGGTTGCGAATATGCATTTATGGAGGTCAGTTCGCATGCCATTCATCAAAAGCGAGTATATGGTTTGAAATTTGCCGGCGGCATTTTTACCAATCTCACTCAAGATCATTTGGATTATCATAATAATATGCAGGAGTATCGTGATGTGAAAAAATCGTTTTTTGATGATTTACCATCCGATGCGTTTGCCCTCACCAATATCGATGACAAGAACGGCTTGTTCATGCTTCAAAATACCAAAGCAAAAAGATATACGTATTCGTTGAAAAATATGGCCGATTTTAAGGCGCGTATTTTTGAAAAACATTTTGATGGTACAGATATCGAAATTAATCGTAAACAACTTACAGTTCAGTTTGTGGGGATATTTAATGTGTACAATTTACTGGCTGTTTACGGAGCAAGTATCTTATTGGGATTAAATGAGGATGAGATTTTGAGGACGCTTACCGTTCTTAAACCGGTGGCCGGACGGTTTCAAACCATTCGTTCGCCAAAGGGTTTTACTGCGATTATCGATTACGCACATACGCCTGATGCTTTGACCAATGTACTCAATGCTATTCATGAAGTGTTGAGGGAAAAAGGAAATGTTATTACTGTGGTGGGTTGTGGGGGCAACCGTGATAAAGCTAAACGTCCGATAATGGCTCGCGAAGCGTACCGATTGAGCGATAAGGTTATTTTTACCTCTGATAATCCCCGTTTTGAAGATCCCTTGGATATATTAAACGATATGCTTGCAGGGTTGGGCGAGGAGGAACAGCGGAATGTACTTACCATTGCCGATCGTCGAGAAGCAATAAAAACCGCTTGCGCTTTGGCAAAACCGGACGATGTGGTTCTTATTGCGGGGAAGGGACACGAAGATTACCAGGAAATAAAGGGTGTGAGGCATCATTTTGACGATAAAGAGGAGGTGGAGAAAATATTTTTTGGTAAGTAAGATTTTAGATTAAAAATAAATAAATGCATGTTGTATTATTTTTTCGAATACTTGGAGCAATTTGATTTTCCCGGAGCCGGTATGTTTCAATATGTGACGTTTCGATCGGCGATGGCGGCTTTACTGGCACTGTTTATTTCGATTTTTGCCGGCAAATTCATCATTCGATGGTTGCAGAAGAAACAGATAGGGGAAACCATTCGTGATCTCGATCTGGAGGGGCAATATAGTAAGCAAGGCACACCGACTATGGGAGGAATTATCATCATATTGGCTATTTTGCTTTCAATCTTACTGTTTGGAAAACTTGAAAATATATATATTATTCTGTTGATTGTAAGTACAATATGGGTTGGAGCACTTGGCTTTGCCGACGATTACATCAAAGTATTCAGGAAAGATAAAGAGGGAGTAAAAGGAAAGTTCAAAGTAATTGCACAAGTAGGATTGGGCTTGATTGTGGGATTGGTTATGTATTTAAGCCCGGATATCGTTGCGAGAGAAAATACCGAAATTCGTGTGAACAATGTTATCGAAAGTGTTCAATATGAGGACAAAGAAGTAAAGACGACAAAAACAACCATCCCGTTCGTAAAAAATAACAATTTTGATTATCGTTGGTTGGTTTCCTTTATGGGAGATTTTGCCGATGAGGCTGTATGGGTAGTGTTTGTAATTGTCGTAATTCTCATTGTTACGGCTGTTTCCAACAGTGCGAATCTTACGGATGGATTGGATGGATTAGCAGCGGGTTCATCGGCAATTATTGGTGTGGCATTGGGAATATTGGCGTATGTTTCAGGGCGGGTAGATTTTGCTTCTTATTTAAATATCATGTATATACCGGGCAGCGATGAGCTCATGGTTTTTGCGGCGGCTTTTGTGGGAGCTACTATTGGTTTTTTGTGGTACAATGCTTATCCTGCCGAAGTATTTATGGGCGATACAGGAAGTTTAACGCTGGGGTGCATCATAGGTGTTTTTGCTGTATTGATACATAAGGAATTGCTACTTCCTATTTTATGTGGAGTGTTCTTTGTGGAAGCTTTGTCGGTAATTGTTCAAGTTGCCTATTTTAAATATACAAAGAAAAAATACGGGGTTGGTAAACGGATTTTTAAAATGACACCTTTGCATCATCATTTCCAAAAGCCAGGGGATGCGGGTATTGACGCGCTGATTCAAAAACCGATTGCTCCTATTGCTGAACCAAAAATTGTTACTCGTTTTTGGCTGGTAGGAATAGTTTTGGCCGTATTTGCAGTGGCAACGCTCAAAATGCGGTAATCGGAATGATAAGATATAAACAAGAATGAAAAAAGTATGACTGCTGATCGTATACATAACATATCTTCGGACTCTGCTGACGATAAACCGAAAAAATTGATGGTGATTCTTGGCGGAGGCGAGAGTGGGGTGGGTTCTGCCATTCTTGCCCGAGCAAAAGGATTCGATGTATTTTTGTCGGATAACGGTAAACTAACCGATGAACATCGCCAAACACTCATCGATTACACTATCGATTTTGAAGAAGGAAAACATACAGAAGAAAAGATTTTGTTGGCCGATGAAATCGTAAAAAGTCCCGGCATATCCAATCTGGATCCTTTGATTCGGAAAATAAGAGAAAAAGGTATCCCTGTGATTTCCGAAATCGAATTTGCGGGACGTTATACCGATGCTAAAATGATTTGCGTTACCGGCAGCAATGGAAAAACAACCACAGCAAGCCTTATTTATCATATTTTACAATCAGCAGGATTTAATGTGGGGTTAGGTGGTAATATCGGCAAAAGTTTTGCCCGACAAGTAGCTGAGGAAGACTACGACTATTATGTATTGGAATTGAGCAGTTTTCAACTCGAGGATATAGAGAATTTCAAATCGGACGTTGCGGTGTTGTTGAACATTACCCCCGATCATCTTGACAGGTACGATTATAATATGCAAAATTATGTGGATGCGAAAATGCGCATTATTCGTAATCAGAGCATTGATGATGCTCTTGTTTACTGGGTAGACGATCCCATCGTAACACGTGAAATTGAGAAACTGAAGCCGCCTGTTTCACTTTATGGATTTAGTGAAACGAAACGCGAAAATTCTTGTGCATATACCGAAGACGATCAGATATATATAAATGTGAAAAACCATATGTTTACTATGGAACAGGAATTATTGGCATTGCAGGGTACTCATAACTTGTATAATTCACTTGCATCGGGTATCGTTGCTAAATTACTTGACATTACCGATGAAAATTTGCGCCAGTCGTTAAGTGATTTCAAGGGTGTACCACATCGATTGGAGAAAGTAGC
>CAYUIY010000001.1:0-57539 GCA_964444915.1 uncultured Dysgonomonadaceae bacterium | reverse complement strand
GTGGACTAGGAACCGCTAGTTATGGATTAACCAAAGGTCTTTCCATGCAGCCGGACATGGAGATTACCTTTGTAATACCCAAAGCTTGGGGTGACGAAGATCAGAGCTTCCTAAAAATAATCGGAGCAAACAACACTCCTATTGTATGGCGCGATGTTCCGTGGGAAACAGTAAAAGAACGTTTGGGTAAATTTATGGATCCACAGGAATATTATCGTCTACGCGATCATATTTATGCCGATTTTAGCTATATATATACCAACGATTTGGGATGTATTGAATTTTCAGGACGTTATCCTTCCAATATTTTGGAAGAAATCAACAATTATTCCATCGTAGCCAGAGTAATTGCTCGTGCCTGCAATTTTGATATTATTCATGCACACGATTGGGTTACTTATCCCGCAGGGCTACATGCAAAAAGTGTTTCGGGTAAGCCTCTTGTCATTCACGTTCATGCAACCGAATTTGATCGAAGTCGAGGAAAACCAAATCCAATGGTTTACGGCATCGAAAAAGATGGGATGGATCATTGCGACAAAATTATTTGCGTAAGCAATTTGACACGCAAAATTGTAATTGAAAATTATC
The DNA here is from genome assembly GCA_964444915.1 of uncultured Dysgonomonadaceae bacterium. GTDB lineage: Bacteria > Bacteroidota > Bacteroidia > Bacteroidales > Dysgonomonadaceae > Anaerorudis. Next base: position 56,948 of record CAYUIY010000001.1, on the reverse strand, counting down.
ATCAACCCGAAGATAAAGTAGTAACCGTTCACAATGCAGTAGAACCATTGAATCCCGAAATTGAAACTATTGAACGATTGGCCGGTGTTCCTGAAAAGATTGTAACTTTTCTCGGCCGTATAACAATGCAAAAGGGTCCTGAGTTTTTTGTAGAAGCAGCCACACAAGTACTTAGAAAAACAAAACATATCCGTTTTGTAATGGCAGGTAGCGGCGATATGTTGAACCAAATGATTCATATGGTAGCCGATAGAGGGATAGCCGACAGATTTCATTTTACAGGATTTCTTCGTGGAAGGCAAGTATATGAAATGTTTAAATCGAGTGATGTGTATGTCATGCCTTCTGTCTCAGAACCTTTCGGAATTTCACCTCTCGAAGCCATGCAATGTGGAGTTCCTTGCATTATTTCCTATCAATCGGGTTGCTCTGAAATTCTGAATTATGTTATCAAAACCGATTACTGGGATGTAGACGCCATAGCCGATTCAATTTATTCTCTTTGCACGTATCCCGGAATATCCAAATTTCTTAAAGAAGAAGGAAAAAAAGAAGTGAACAACATTAAGTGGGAATATGCAGCTCAAAAAGTACGCGACATCTATAATCGTCTCGTTTATAAATAACTAATCAAAAAACAAAAAAGTTTGTATGAAAAAAATTTGTTTTTATTTCCAGATTCATCAGCCTTTTCGGCTAAAAAGATACCGGTTTTTCAATATCGGAAAAGATCATTACTATTACGACGATTACTCCAACGAAAGCATTCTACAACAAATTGCAGATAAATCTTTTTTACCTGCCAATCGTATGTTTTTGGATCTTATCAATCTCTACAAGGGAAAGTTTAAAATTGCCTTTTCTATTTCCGGAGTAGCTTTAGATCAACTTGAAATCTATGCACCGGAGGTAATTGATGGTCTTATGGAATTGAGCAAAACAGGAAATGTGGAATTTCTTTCCGAAACATACGCCCATTCTTTAGCCTCGTTGTCTGATCCGATCGAATTTAAAACACAGGTAAAACAACATGCAGAAAAAATAAAACTGCTATTTAATCAGGAACCTACAGTATTCCGGAATACTGAACTTATCTATTCCGATAAAATATCTGAAATGGTTTATGAGATGGGGTATCAAAAAATGATTACTGAAGGAGCAAAACATGTGTTAGGCTGGAAAAGCCCTAACTATGTTTACCTCTCCGAAACACAACCTAATGTAAAATTACTTCTTAGAAACTCAGGACTCACCGAAAATATTGCTTTTCGTTTTTCCGATTATACATGGAGAGAATACCCTCTTACAGCAGAAAAATTCATCAATTGGATAGCAGCAACTCCTCCTGAGGAAGAGGTTATCAACCTTTTTATGAATTACGAAACATTTGGAAATCTTCAGCCTTCATATACAGGTATATTCGAATTCATGAAAGCCCTGCCTCGTTTCGCATTTAAAAATAACATTGAATTTGCTACACCAAGCGAAATACTTGATAATTACAAACCTATTGGCTCCATATCAGTACCGGAACCCATTTCTTGGTCAGACGAAGAGCGCGATTTAAGCGCCTGGTTAGGTAATACCTTGCAACGTAGCGCTTTTAATACACTTTATAGCATCAGCGAACGCGTACGCCTTTGTGATGACCGACGATTGAAACAAGACTGGCTCTATTTACAAACTAGCGACCACTTTTATTATATGTCTACAAAACATTTTTCAAAAGAAGGAAGTTACAATCTGTTCAGTCCCTACCCATCTCCATACGATGCCTTTAATAATTACATGAATGTTTTAAGCGATTTTATTGGTCGTGTTAAAGCGCAATATCCCGATACTGTGGATAACGAAGAACTTAGTTCATTGCTTACTATTATCCGTAATCAAGAAAAGAAAATTAAAAAATTAGAAGCCGAACTAAAAAGCATCAAGGAAGCTAATATAGAGAAATTCGTCAAGAAAAAAGAAGAAGTGAAATAACAATCTCCCTACTTTTAACAAAAAAGGTGCTCATGTAGCACCCTTTTTTTGTTAACTTTAGAAAACTCAAGAATTCAATCAAAAATCCGTTGCTTTATACATTTTTACACCTATTTTTTCCACTCCAAGTAAAGGATCATCCCTCATAAACTGACGAATAAAAAAACAATAATTTTTTACTGAATCTTGTACGCTTATATTTTTCTTATAAGATACGGAAACTTGATGCAAACCACTTCCTCCTGAACCTAACCATCTGCCATATTGATCGTTAACCAAACATTTTAAAGTATCATATTGCAAAATAGAATCTTGCAGATTGTTTCCAATCAAAAGCCATAAATCTTGATAAGGATAACTTTTGTTATGTATAATCTCAATATCAACATGATATACATCGGATGAATTTAACCGAAGAGAATCAAATTGTAAGCATAAAACGCTATCTTTTGACCATCGTCCATCCGAAATGTATTTAAATGCGTAATACTCTTCACTTTCGCCACAAGAAAACAATAAGACTAAACAATTCAACAAAAGTAATACTCTACTATTCATCTATTATCGGAATTATTCGACGAATTTTTCGTCTTTGACTTGTTGGATTTTTTAAATGGTTTCCGTTTTTTCTTTTTTTTCTTCTTTTTGACAGTAGAATCCGTACTTTCTTTATCGAAACGATTGATATTCTGATCTTTCAATAAATCATTTATGTAAAGAGTATCTTTTTGAGTACCGGCCACGTCATCCAATTCCAATTTTAATGGTTTTTCCCCTTTTTTATTCATATTGATAATTTCAAAAACCCGTTCTTTAGATAGGGTAACCGAATTAATAGGGTTATCTTTATCAATAGCATAAGTCAATTGGCCTAAAAAAATATCAGTTTTTACATGATAATAATCGGCGTCTTTAGTTTGAAGAACAATTTCGGTTGAAGGCAGATTTTTTTGTGCCTCTACATAAGCATCAACTTCGTAATTGAGACAACATTTTAGTTTTCCACACTGACCCGCTAATTTTTGAGGATTAATAGAAAGATCTTGACAACGAGCACAAGATGTGGAAACCGACACAAAATTTGTCATCCAACTACTGCAGCACAATTCACGTCCACAAGGACCAATTCCTCCGATTCGCCCTGCCTCCTGCCGTGCTCCAATTTGTTTCATTTCGATTTTCACCTTGAATTCGGCTGCTAAAACTTTAATCAACTGACGAAAATCTACTCGTTCATCAGCGATATAATAAAAAATAGCTTTACTCCCGTCGCCCTGATACTCCACATCGCCTATTTTCATTTCTAAACCCAAATCTTCGGCTATTTGACGGGAACGAATCATGGTTGGATACTCTCTTGCTTTTGCCTGATTGTATTTCTCCAAATCCGTGGGTCTCGCAATACGGTATACTCGTTTTAAACCACCGTTATTTTCTTCACGAAAATTATTTTTTTTCATTTGTAGTTCCACTAACTTACCTGTTAACGAAACTGTTCCAATGTCGTGTCCGGGATTAGCTTCTACAGCCACTATATCGCCTATATTCAAATCGATATTGTTGCTATTAATATAATACCCTTTTCGTGTATTTTTAAATTGCACTTCGACCATCTTAGTAACTGATTGCATTTCGGGATAATTATGCAGCCAATCGTAAGTATGTAATTTATTGATATGAGGAGTACAACCGTGACAACATTTCATATTTTTTATAGAGAACGATTCTTCAGATGATGTGTCCGAAAAATCGTCATATATTGATTTATCTTTATTTTCCATACAAAATAGATACTATTTTTCGAGATTTATATTGATTCAACTTGTTAATTTGTAATTCGAAACAAATTACAAAAATTATTTTAATAATAAAACGGTAACTTTTAAACAAAGATCAAGGAAAATAATCTTTGCATTACCATTCTGTTCAATTTGCCGATAAGCAATGGAAAACTCATCGTTAAGTTTTTCTACATTTCGTTCATTAATAAAAGGCGAGAAACGAATACCAAAATCAGCTTCTTCACTGTTTAGATACACCATTTGGGGTTCATGCAGGTTATTCATAAAATATTCGCGAAACATTCGCAAACAATACAAAAGATAACTCTTTTGCATCTCTCGACCTATACCAGCTATTTCGTTGGCTATTGTTTTAATATTCCTAATCTTTCGTGAAACAGATGCCCGCATCATTCTTTTAAATAAATCAAAAAAATACCGAGTTTCATCTGTCGATTCAATAATCTTAATAGCTTTAGTGAAACTGCCATTGGCAACATGAGCCACGGATGAAGCATCTTTTTTTGAAAAACTATATTTTGATTCGATTACATTTACCATTTCATTTTCTTCAATTGCCCTAATATGAAGGGGTTGACAGCGTGACTGAATGGTTGGTAATACTTCATCGGGTTCTTCAGAAACCAGAAGAAATATAGTGTTTGCAGGGGGTTCTTCAATCATCTTTAAAAGTTTATTTGCACACGCCTCATGCATTTTTTCAGGCAGCCATACAATCATAATACGGTATTTTGCCTCGTAAACTTTTAAACTAAGTTTTCGAATAATCTCGTCACTTTCCTTAGCATAAATAATTCCTTGGGCATTTTGTGCATCAATAAAATTGAGCCAATCGTTGAGGTTGAAATAGGTGTTTTGAGAAAGAAAATCACGCCATTGTGGCAAATATTCGTCAGAAACTTTGGATTTAATAACAGGAAAAGCAAAATGCAAATCGGGATGGGCTAATTTATTGAATTTAAGACACGATGGGCATTCACCGCACGCATCATCCAACCGAGGATTCAAACAATTGAGATACCTTGCATACGCAATAGCAAGAGGTAATTTACCTACTCCCTCAGGCCCATAGAGCAAACGAGCATGAGGAACAAATCCCATTTGTACAGATTCGATAAGATGCTTTTTTATATCTCGTAACCCAATAATATCTTTAAAATACATTTGCTCTTCCAATTTATAAAAAAAGATACTTCGCCCTTCTATCTTTTTTCAAAAAAACTATCTAATAAATTTCTTTTGCAACTTGGTAAACACTGTCTGTTGCCATAAAAGAATAAAAATGAATACTAGGCACATTATGTTGCATAAGTTCCTTACATTGTGTTATACACCATTCTATCCCCACTTCTTTGGCATCTTCATCGTTTTTACATTTTCGCAATTCTTTTGCCAAATCTTCCGGAATATTTGTTCCAAAAACTTTAGGTAAAACTGTCAACTGATTTTTTAGGTGGATGGGTTTTATACCGGGAATAATGGGCACAAGAATTCCTTCAGCGCGACAACGATCGACAAAATCGAAATATTTTCGATTATCGAAAAACATTTGGGTTACCAAATATTCTGCTCCATTATCAACCTTCATTTTTGTATAAAAAATTTCCGATTCCATATTAGGCGATTCGGCATGTTTTTCCGGATAACAAGCCATTCCATAAGAAAAAGGTTCTTCCGGTGGAGTAAATCTGCTACCATCTAGCGCTATTCCCTTATTAAAATTATTTACCTGTTCCTGTAAATCGGTTGCATGATCGTGGCTATCCATTTTTTTCTGTTCTTCATCCAACTTGTTAGCATCTCCCCGTAGAAGCAACAGATTGTTGATTCCAAGAAACATGAGATCAATCAAAGCATACTCTGTCTCCTGTTTCGAAAAACCTTTACAAATAATATGAGGAACAGCTGTAATGCCATATCTGTTTTGAATGGCTGCAGCAAGAGCTACTGTCCCCGGCCGTCGACGAATATTTACTTTGCGAATTACACCGTTTTCATCTTCTTTATAGACCGTTTCACTATGATGAGTTGTGATATTAATGTATTTCGGATCAAACTCTTTCAACTTATCTATTGTATCAAAAACCTGATAAATGCCGTTTCCTTTAAGAGGAGGTAATAACTCAAAGGAAAAAGCGGTTTTTGTTGCTGTTCGTATTCGTTCTGAAACTTTCATATTTTTCCAACTTATTTAAATATGGCTCGAATTATATCCATTCCATTAGCATACAAAACCAAAGCCAACAAAAAGATCATACCTGCAATTTGAGCATACTCCAAGAATTTTTCGCTGGGCTTTTTGCCGGAAATTACTTCACAAAGCAAAAACAGTACATGCCCCCCATCCAATCCCGGGATTGGGAGTATATTCATAAATGCTAAAATTACGGAAAGGAATGCAGTCATCATCCAAAATGCATGCCAATCCCAGACAGGTGGAAATAAACTACCAATAGTTCCAAATCCACCCAATGAGGAAACGCCTTCTTTGGTAAATACATATTTAAACTGATTTACATAATCTTTCAGCGTTTGAATTCCCATCTTTATTCCGGCAGGGAACGCCTCAAAGAAGTTATAGCGAATAGTTACCGGTTGATATATTTGCATAGGCGATTTAGGATAGAACCCCAATAATCCTGTGGAATCAACCTGAGCAATTGTTGTATTGACTATACCGTTTCGATAAAATTCAATGACGATTTCCTGATTTTTATTTCGCTCTAATTCTCTTTTAAAATCGGTAAAAGCCGGAGTCGGAACACCATTTATAGCTACTATACTATCCCCCGAACGCAATCCGGCTTTAGCTGCTCCGGTTCCCTCTTGTACTTCTGCCACTACTGTAGGAAAACGATACGTAGCAAAGCCTTCTTTTGCTGCCATCAATTCATTCATAAAATTGTCAGGAATCGGTATCACTACCTCTTGTCCATCTCGCAGCACAGTTACCTCCCGAGCATTGACTACATCAAGAAGTGTACTCACACCAAAACGTTCCAATTCTTTATTGTCTGCCTTCAATAAAATATCACCGTCCTGAAACCCTACCTTATGTGCTACTTCGCTAAATTCCATTCCCATATGTACATTTTTCAGGGGTAAATAGGTATCGTTCCATGTAAAAAGCACCATTGCATAAATCACAAATGCAAGAATAATATTGAACAATACCCCGGCAATCATTACCAACAGTCGTTGCCATGCAGGTTTAGAACGAAACTCCCAAGGTTGAGGGGGTTGCGCCATCTGTTCTTTATCCAAAGATTCATCGATCATGCCGGCTATTTTCACATAACCTCCCAATGGTAACCAACCAATGCCATACTCTGTTTCACTATTTTTAGGCTTATATCGAAAAAGAGCAAAACCGGGATCGAAAAAAAGATAAAATTTTTCGACGCGAATTTTGAAGATGCGTGCAAAAATAAAATGCCCGAACTCATGTACGATGACGAGTATAGATAAACTCATCATCAATTGCAAAGCTCTAATTAAAAACGTTTCCATTAAATTCTACAAATTTCCAGTGATTTATTATTACTTTTTAATAAATTCAGAAGCAATGGCTCTTGCTTCAAGATTGGTACGAAAATAATCGTCTAAATCGGGTGTTTTCACAAACGTTGCTTTTTGCATGGTTTTTTCAATAATTTCGCTCATTTGAAGAAAACCGATTGACTCTTGTAAAAATGACTCCACAGCAATTTCGTTGGCTGCATTGAGTATACAAGGCATATTCCCTCCCATTTCGATCGCCTGATATGCAAATGTTAAATTTTTAAATTTATTGCAATCGATTTTTTCAAACGTAAGAGTTGATATTTCAGTGAAATCCAAAGGTTTAATATTCAATTTAAGCCGTTCAGGATAAGACAACGCATATTGAATGGGTATCCGCATGTCGGGTTGACCAAGTTGAGCAATAATAGAAGTATCCTCAAATTGCACCATAGAATGAATTATCGATTGCGGATGTATTACTACTTCAATATCCGAAGGATCTACATCAAAAAGCCATTTAGCCTCAATCATTTCAAAACCTTTATTCATTAGCGTAGACGAATCAATGGTTACTTTTTCACCCATTTTCCAATTGGGGTGATTCAATGCTTGTGATTTGGTGACTTTTGCCAATTCCTCTATTGAAAAAGTACGAAATGGTCCGCCTGAGGCAGTAAGAATGATTTTATGGATTTTGTTGCAACCTTCGCCGTTTAAACATTGAAAAATAGCTGAATGTTCCGAATCGACAGGTAAAATCGGAACACGATATGCTAATGCCATTGATATAATCAGCTCTCCGGCAACTACCAAGGTTTCCTTATTTGCCAAAGCAATGGTCTTCCTTGCTTTTATGGCCGAAATTATTGGTTTTAACCCCGCAAAACCAACCATTGCTGCCAGTACAATATCAATAGCTTCGCTTTGTACCATCTGACAGATAGCATCGCTTCCCGCCCACACTTTTATTGGCAAATCAGACAGTGCTTCTTTTACATCGGTATATTTTTCTTCGTTGGCAATCACTACTATTTCAGGAAGAAATTTACGCGCTTGCTCAACCAAAAGTTTCACATGATTATTTGCCGTAAGAGCAAACACCTCAAAACGATCCGGATGTAGCTGAATCACCTCTAGAGCCTGTGTTCCGATAGACCCCGTAGAACCTAAAATGGCTATTTTTCGTTTCCTTACTCCCATTTTTTAAGACGCAACGCCTGTTAAGTTCGCAAAGATAGTAAAATTCATTTCTGTTTACAAGTAGTTAGAAGGAACGTTTGTTAACTCATCCACATATTCCAGCATCTCGCTTATAGTATTGGCAATGAATGATTTTCCACCGGAAAAAATAAGCCAATTGCGCTGCTCGGCTTGAGGTCTTATTTCTACCGAAGCCTTATTGCCAACAGAAAACCCCCGACGTTGTAATGCTTTAAGTGTCCATTTGTCAAGAAGTTTATCGTTTTTGGAGGGAGAAAATTTTACTTTACCCCCCGAATTGTGTTGAATTACAAATATTCCTAGTTCATTATCGAATTGATATAACGATGATTTATCTTTGAAAGCCTCATTAAATGTTCCGTTTATAATCAGATCTTCCGGCGAACCTTCAATAATGTCTTTCCCTTTTTGCATCAACCAGATTTTGTCGGCAACCTGCATGGCTGTTTCTAATTCATGCGTTGAAATAAGAATAATTTTACCGGTTTTGTGTGCTAGTTTTTGAAGTAAAAGCAAAATCTTGACACGATTGGATAAATCAAGATGAGAAGTGGGTTCATCCAACAAAATCAAAGGAGTATCTTGTGCTAATGCGCGGGCAATGAAAACTCGTTGTCGTTCACCATCCGAAAGCTCATGAATATTCCGATTTTCAAAACCCTTTAAGTTGGTCATTTCAATAGACCATTCAATGATTGATTCATCACTTGCCGATAAATTACCAAACCATCCGGTATATGGATCGCGACCAATGGCAATCAGTTCACGAACCGTAAACGATGCTGTTGCCTGTTGTCCCACAAGTACTATAGAAATTAACCGAGCACGTTCATTAGGAGTTATTGTGGCTATATTTTTATTTTCAATGAAAATTTTTCCTGATAAAAGAGGTTGGAGATATGCAATGGAGCGCAACAAAGTAGATTTTCCACATCCATTGTTGCCAATCAAAGCAATTAATTCGCCTTTTTGAGCAGAAAGATTAAGCTGTTGCTGCACAAAAAAAGGTTTCTTTCGAATAAAATAGCCAACGCTTACATTTTCAAGACATAAAAAAGGCACAAAAGAAATAACGTTTTTAGGTTTATTCTTCAATTAACCCCTGAGGAAGATCTACATGAAGAATTTTTCTCGGTTCATCAATCTCGAGAATAAAATCTTCTGTAGCGGGAACCAAGTATTCCCTATCATTTTTTGTCACGACAAAAAGCACATTCATAGTAGAGTCATCCACTGCATCAATCGCACCTATATCTCCTAAAGTCCGATCCATCATGCTATAACCGACAAAAAAATCCCATTTGGTTACCGTTTTATCGTTTATGATTTTTACGCTTTCCTTAGGAAGATAAACGCGGAGGTCACTATATCTACTTGCAGTATCTACATCATCCACATCTTCAAATTTTATTCGTGCCGTCACATCACTCGTGAAACACATTTCCTCTACAAAAAAAGGGACAAAAATGCCATCGATTTCTAGAAAATAATACGATGTATCAATATCGGAATACGATTTTCTATCAAAAAGGAGAAGCATCTCACCTTTTATCCCATAAGGTTTTAATAACTGTCCGATTTGAACAACATTTTCTGGAAATATCATAGGTACGTTTAGCGTTTTCGTTGAGCTTTGACGGATTTCATTTTCTTACCAAAACCATTCGTTTTTATTTCCGGAATAGAATAAGTCGATGCATTCAATTTTATTTTCCCGTCTGATAATTCATACAAATCTTGTAAAATTTTCGCATCATCTACCTCTTTATTCCATTGAATGTATGATCGTTTCATTTGACTTGTCAACATATCGATGAGATGATTTTTTGCTTTGCCTTCTTCCATATTGGTGGCAATTTTAATCATCTTTTCCAAAATTTTACCGTAATGACGATACTTCATGGTAGAACGACTGTATTCGATACGTCCCGGAGGGGTATTCAATTCCTCTTTTTTAACTACTTCGTAGGGATAGTCAATATCGAGTTTAAAATCTGACATGATGGCTAAATGATCCCATAAAATATGTTTGAAATCGTCTACATCACGTAAATGTGGGAACATATTTCCCATAATATTTATCACCGCCTGAGCACATTTTTTTCGTTCTTCTCTGTCGGGAAGAGAAACACAATAATCAACCATATTCTGAATATTTCTACCGTATTCAGGCAAAATCAATCGTTTCTGTTGCGTGTTATACTTCATATATACTTTATCTTAATTTAAGCACATCCCCTTCTTCGGGAACATAACTATAATTTTTTTTATTTAAACGATACAAATTGCGAAGTCGAATGCCGTACTTTTGGGAAATACTATGCATTGATTCGCCAACTTTTACAACGTGTTGATAATAAGGTTCATCAGCTTTACTCTTTTTCTTTTGAAAATAAACAATATCACCTTCGTTCAACGGAAAACCTTTTGGAACCTCATTATATTTCAATAAATCTTTTTCTTTAAACCCAAATTCTTCTGCAATGCTCGCATAGGTGTCGCCTTCTACCGCAATTATATATACTAAACCATGTGTTTTATAAGGCTGGTGTTTCCAACCCTCAGACTCAGGAGAAAACGACCTGGCTTCTTCTTTGTACTTTTTCTGATAACTTCTATCATCAAACCGATACAATTCGTAATCTTCAATCAATTTAATAAGTTTATTCGCATAAGCCTTATCGGTTGCATATCCCGTAGTCTGAAGACCACGAGCCCAACCTTTGTAATCTGTAATCGGAAGATCAAACAATACTTTGTAGCGGCTTCCATATGCTAAAAACTCTGCGTGATCCCGGTATGAATCCTCTACTGTTTTATACTTCCGGAAACAATCGTTAGGACCATCATCCGGAGCGTACACAGCCGGCCCCCTCCAATTACGGTGACATTTAATTCCAAAATGATTATTGGAATAGCGTGCCAGGTCGCTCATGCCTGCTCCCGATTCCAATAATCCTTGAGCCAAGGTGATAGACGCAGGAATACGATACTTTTGCATATGTTCTATAGCTATATCGCTGTATTTCTTAATATAAGCCTCATAAGCTTTTATCTTTGTTTGCCCATAAACCCCCGCGGAAAAAAATAAAGCCGCCAAAACAAAATAGACAGGCGAAATATATTTATATTTGTCTCTAAAGAATGTCATTACACGATATCCGAAAAAAATCAATAATTTATTATTAAAATGAACGAAATTAATCTGATTACAAAGATAAGAGTTTATCGAATAGAGGAGTGCTCCAAAATCGAAAAAAAACTTATAGAAGAAGCAAAAAAAGTTTCACAATATGCTTATGCACCTTACTCAACTTTCCGGGTAGGGTCTGCAGTCTTATTTGACGACGGCACCATTCTATCAGCTAACAATCAAGAAAACGCCGCCTATCCTTCAGGGTTGTGTGCAGAACGCATCGCGGTGTTCTTTGCTAATGCCAATTATCCCGAAAAAAGAATCACAGCACTCGCTATTGCGGCTTTTCACGAAGGAAAATTCACCAAAAATGCCATTACCCCATGTGGTGCTTGCCGACAGGTTCTTTTAGAAACAGAAAATCGATTTAAAACGCCAATACAAATAATCATGTATGGCGAAAATAGCATTTATATGGTGGATAGCATAAAAGACCTTCTTCCGTTAAACTTTGGGGAAAAAATGCACTTTTAAATTTAACCCTGTTAAAACGAAGTTTCTTCTAACGCAACCAAATACCATTGTCCGCCTTCTCGTTTAAAATAATAATTGGCATAAATACCGTTATTAATTCCTCGAAGCTCCACAATAGCCGAATCGGGCTCAAAAAGAACATCTTGATAATATTGATCACACTCGCGGGTTATGTAAGTGCTATCATAAGTAAGATCCAGATGTTCCCACTCTTGCTTTTGAATTATTTCTTCTTTAAGAATGATTCCTTCTTCTTCATCATCAAGATCAGACACAACAGCTTTAATAGGAAAAACAATACGTTTTAACTGGAATATTCTGTCGGTACTGAATTTCTCAAGAAAATCATAAAAATTTTCACTAACTGCAACAGATTGGGGATTGTTTTGGTTGAATTGTGAAGCTGAAAAAGTTTTTGAATTTGCAACTATACTTTTGTCGTTTGTTTTTTCACTTGAACATGAACTTTGTAAAATGGCTAACTCAATTAAAATAAAACAGATAATCTTCATCATGTTTAATATAAAATACCTTACAAAGGTACGCAGAAAAGTTGATTGTCAAAAATAAATACAATAGTTTCATTTCTTGCGCCGAGATTTATCTAATCGTAGAAAAATAAAAAGCAAAAAAGTAAAGCCCCACAATGAAGATCCTCCATAACTAAAAAAAGGCAAAGGAATTCCAATTACAGGCATAATTCCAATTACCATGCCGATATTAATAATGAGATGAAAAAGAAAAACACTCACCACTCCATAGCCATAAACTCGTCCAAAGGTTGTAGTTTGTCGTTCCGCCAGATAAATAAGCCGAAGAATAAAACACAAATATAAAATCAAAACGATGCTCGCTCCCACAAATCCTGCTTCTTCAGCAATCGTACAAAAAATAAAATCGGTATCTTGTTCAGGTACATATTTTAATTTGGTCTGCGTTCCTTTCAAAAATCCTTTGCCTAAAAAACCGCCCGATCCAATTGCTATTTTTGATTGCCCAACATGATAACCAGCTCCTCGAAAATCTTGTTTCATACCTAATGCCACTTCAATTCGTATTCGCTGATGTGGTTGTAGAACATCGTTAAACACATATTCTGTCGATTCCAAAAAAACAAAAGATCCAATTGCAAAAGCCAACATGTATACATACACTCTTTTTCTATATAAGAAAAAAAGGTATGACAAATACAAAATTACCGTTCCCAATGCAATAAGTGCAACGAGTCCCCAATCTATTTTTACACCAAAGAAACTAAGAAAATAAGCAATTAAAAAAACTGATGCCGATATTCCTAAAATGGTATAAACAACTTCTTTTCGTTTTACATAATTTCTCACCAGTACCGTAGTAAATAAAATAATGAGAATAAGCGTGATAAACTCACCCAATGAAAACAAACCTATTTGGGTATCCGAAAACTTAATTCCAAGTACAAAATAGACAATTGCAGCTACAAAGACAAACAAAACGCCTCCAGGTAATCCTTCTCTGAAAAATACCAAGAGAAAGCTCAAATAAACAAGTGCAGTACCGGTTTCACTTTGTAAAACAACAAAAAGAAACGGAAGCAATAAGATAGAAAAGATAAGTAATAAATTTTTCCATTCCATCAACCGAAAATCATATAAACTAAATACCTTAGCTAACGCCAAAGCGATAATAAATTTCATGAATTCGGCCGGTTGAAGTCGCACAGGTCCTAATACCAACCACGAACGCGATCCATGAATCTCGGGAGCCACAATAAAAGTTACAATGAGCAGAACAAGACCTACCAAATAAAAAACAAAAGCATATGTTTCATAAAATCCCGTATCAATTTTGAGCAATGCGAAAGCCAATATAAGAGAAGTACCTATCCACACCAGTTGCATTGTTGCTCTCTCGGACAAATCAAACAAACTTACCGCATTTTCAATATCATAACTTGCAGCGTATACACTAAGCCAACCGAGAATAAGAAAAAACACGTACATCAACACAGTTAGTCGATCTACTTGTCCTTTATCTTTTATTTCTCCGCTGTTCAGATACATAATACCTAATTATCTTTGTTTTGAAGCGAATCGTTTTTAACGATCGAAAGTTCTCGACTGTATATATGGGGAAGAATAGTTGTATTTATAATTCGATTCTCAAGCCATTTATCTGTTTCGGGTATGGAATCGTTAAAAAATTTCTGAAGCATAAGCCTTCCAATGGGCACAGCATTGCTAGCCCCGAATCGTCCGTTTTCTACAATCACCGCAATAGCCACACGAGGGTTATCTTTGGGGGCAAAACCCATGAAAAGAGAGTGATCATCGCCGTGCGGATTTTGAGAAGTTCCGGTTTTTCCACACACTTCAATTTCAGGTAATAAATTGGCTGTACGACAAGTCCCCCCCGTAACAGCATTTGCCATACCTTGTGCTATTATTTCAAAAATAGAGCGATCAATATCCGCATAGCGTTTCCGGGTATAAAGTGTATCTAAAGGAGCTCCTTTACGCTCACGTACCACATGAGGCACATAATAATACCCTCGATTTGCCACAACAGCGGCAAAATTAGCTATTTGCACAGGCGTTGCCAAAATTTCTCCTTGTCCTATTGCAATAGATATAATATTGTGCGCATTCCAATTATTTCTTTTCAATACTTTATTGTAAAACTTACTGTTTGGGATAAATCCTTTCTTTTCTGAAGGAAGATCAACACCAAGTCTATCACCATACCCCATCTTGTTTAAATAACTCTTCCACACATCAAAAGCCTCATTTACATCGGTATATTTTTCTCTGTTACTCAACATCGCGTTCAAACCGTAACAGAAAAACGAATTACACGAAGTAGCTAATGCCGGTACTATGGATAACGGCGATGCATGACCGTGACAAGCCGGACGCCCACCCAAAGGAGGATAACCATGAAAACAACTGTATCGTGTCTCCATCGTAATTATTCCCTCTTTCATAAAAACAGCACCTTGAGAAGGTTTGAAAGTAGAACCCGGCGGATACATTCCCGCTACAGCACGATTAATAAGGGGTTTATAAGGATTTCGTTCCAATTCAAGGTAATTTCTGCCAAAATCTTTTCCCGTCAAAATAGCAGGATCATAACTTGGCGAAGATACAATGCATACTATTTCTCCGGTTTTTGGTTCAATCATCACGATTGATCCAATTTTGTTCTGCATAAGATATTCACCATATGCTTGCAAATTGATATCAATGCTGAGTGTAAGATCGCGCCCCGAGACGGGAGCTTTATCTTCTGCGCCATCTTTATAACGACCTTGTAAGCGTCCTCTTGCATCTCGCAACCAAATTTCGACTCCCTTTTCTCCCCTAAGGTCTTTCTCATGCGACAATTCTATGCCCGATTTTCCAATATAATCGCCTCTGACATAGTAGGGGTCAGATTCCAATGCATTTTTATCGACTTCAGCAATATATCCTAGAATAACGCCCATATTGGGATACTTATATTGCCTTCGTGTACGATTTTGAATATATATTCCCGGAAACTTATATAACTTTTCTTGCAACAATCCATATTGCTCAACCGTTAGTTGCGACATAAAAAGTTGAGGCGTATAGGACGAATATCCTGGGTTTTTTCGCCTATCTTTCATGTCTGCTTCCAGCTTTTGATAGGTAGATTCGTCGATATTCAGTGTATTGCAAAAATCAAGTGTATCGAACTCACCCATCTCACGCACGACCATCATTACATCGTACGTGGGTTGATTGTAAACAAGCAAATTCCCATTACGGTCATATATGGCCCCCCGTGCAGGATAGAGCATCTTTCGCAAGAAAGCATTACTGTCAGCAAATTCACGATATTGGGGACTTAAAATTTGCAAATAAAACAATCGGAAAATATATACAACCATCACACCCACCGCAATCAAGGCAATAATGTATTTGCGTTTAGCATATGGATTTTTGCTATTATATTCCACTTATTCTTCTATATATTAAACTATCTAACGCAACTATTAATATCAAAGTAAGCACTGAAGAAGCTCCAATGCGGATAAGCGTACTTGTCAAATTGAAAAAAGTAAAAGATTCTATAAAAAATAACATCGTTTGATGTAATAACACCATTACAACACTATAACGTAAAAAGGCTCCGGTTTCGGTATAAATGCTCGGGACAAAATCTTCGTATTCAACTTTCGAAAAAAATATGTCTATTAATGGTTTGCGTAAAGTAGCAATAATGGTGGTTGCTGCTGCATTTATTCCCGGCGTATTCAGAAAAATATCAATGATCAACCCCATCAAAAACCCTGAAATAACCACATAAAACAAATTCCTGTTCTTTGGTAATTTAATCAAAAAATAAATATAAAGGACAGGTATGGCTATTCCAAAAACACTGATTCGATTCAACACCAATGTTTGAAGCAAAATCAATGCGACAAACCACACTATTTCACGCAATAAAGTTATTTTCATTGCTATTCAACCGATTTTTCAAGAATACTTTCTTCTTCGTAATATATATCCTCTATGACAAATACATGTTGCAAGCTATGAAAATCGGTTGCTAAACGTATTTTAAATGCATTAAAATTATCGTCATTCGTTTTACCCTGTCCTACAACAAAGCCAATTACCATATCTTTGGGGAATATACGCGAAAAACTGGTTACAACAGTATCACCTTTATTAAACACCTCGTGTTTAGGCAATTGTTCAAGTTGAGCATAATGCAAATCTTCTCCATCCCATACAATAGATCCCGAATTGTCGGAATTTTTCAACTTCCCGCTTAATCTGAATTTCGGATTCACAATGGGGATTACTACAGAAAAATGATCGGAAGCGGTAAGGACAACTCCTACAATACCATTTTGCGATACAACTCCCATATCGCTTTTCACACCTTCTTGCAGTCCTTTATCCAGAGTAATGTAATTATTGCTTCCAAAAAAACTAACATTCACCACATTTGCGGGAATAAAACGAAATCGTGCAGTCATCGTAGAATCGTCAACAAAGGGATTTGTTTGAATCGAATCCAAAACAAGGTTGTTTAAATAACTTTTTAATGTCTGAAGTTCATTCTGCAATTTTGCATTTTGTGTCAGTAATTCTTCATTATTCTTCCGCATGTAAAAATATGAGGTAACTTTTCCCGATAAGCGATATAATTCGGCAGAAACACGATTTGCCGATGAAAGATATACGCTCCGTTGATACGAATTTTGTGTAAAAACAAGATAAAAACTGAAGACTATTAATAAAACAGCCAACAACCACCAACCATTTCGTATAATAAAATTAAAAAGGTTCCTCATACATTGTTTCAAACCATTTGGCTCATCTATTTAGCTGACAGTTTAATAGATACTGCTAATGGCCGACTACCTCATTAAAAAATTAAATTTGTCGATATTTCGCAACGCAATACTTGTACCCTTTGCTACCACATGCAACGGATCATCCACTACCTTAAACGGTATTCCGATTTTATCGGTCAGCCTTTTATCTAAACCACGCAACAAAGCCCCTCCACCTGTGAGATAAATGCCATTGCGCACAATATCGGCATAAAGTTCGGGAGGCGTTTGTTCTAAAGCACTTAGCACAGCCGAATCAACTTTTGACATTGATTTTTCGAGGCAGTGGGCAATCTCTTGATAAGATACAGGCACATCCATAGGCAATGAAGTCATTCGGTTTGGTCCATGTACGACAAAATCTTCAGGAGGATCTTCCAGTTCGGTTACCACAGCCCCTACATTAATTTTTATTTGTTCTGCGGTACGTTCACCTACTTTCATATTATGTTGGCGTCCCATATAATCCATAATATCTTCGGTAAAGTCATCACCCGCTATTTTAATCGATTTATTCGAAACGATTCCTCCAAGGGAAATCACGGCAATTTCGGTTGTTCCTCCACCTATGTCCACAATCATATTCCCCTCGGGAGCCTCCACATCGATTCCTATGCCCAGAGCCGCAGCCATAGGTTCAAAAATCATATAAACATCACGCCCTCCGGCATGTTCAGCAGAGTCGCGTACGGCACGTATTTCAACTTCAGTACTACCCGAAGGAATACAAATTACAACACGTAACGAAGGAGAAAACAATCCACTTCCTTTATTTTTGTTTGCCATTCGAATCATCCCACGGATCATTTGCTCCGCAGCATTAAAATCAGCAATTACTCCATCACGAAGCGGTCTTACGGTGCGTATATTTTCGTGGGTTTTACCATGCATTTGTTGCGCTTTCTCACCTAAAGCGATCATTTTATCGCTTTTACGATCTAATGCAACAATCGATGGCTCATCCAGTAAAATTTTTCCGGCATTGTTTGCAATAATGGAATTAGCTGTTCCTAAATCCATAGCTAATTCTTGTGTGAATGAAAATAATCCCATGTGAACTTTGTTTTTTACAAAATGTTTTAATGTTTAAAATGTCGGATACCTGTAAATACCATCGACATGCCGTGTTCGTCACAATATGCAATGGATTCTTTATCTCGAATAGACCCTCCGGGTTGTATAACGGCGCTAATTCCCTCACCATGCGCAATTTCCACGCAATCGGGGAATGGGAAAAATGCATCCGAAGCCATCACAGCCCCCTTCAAATCAAAATTAAACATCTTCGCTTTTTCTATAGCTTGTTTCAATGCATCTACCCTTGAAGTCTGTCCGGTTCCGCTTGCCAACAATTGCTTGTTTTTAGCCAGTACAATGGCATTTGATTTGGTATGTTTCACCACTTTATTGGCGAAAATCAAATCTTCTATTTCTGAGGCGGTGGGAACTTTTTTCGTCACTACTTTCAGATCATCAGCCAATTCAACTTTTGTATCTTTGTCTTGCATCAATATTCCGTTTAACGCAGATCGATACTGAAGAGGAGTTACTGTTTCAAGAGTTGATTTTTGAACTAAAATTATACGATTTTTTTTCTGACTCAAAATTTCAAAAGCTTCTTTTTCGTATTCGGGCGCAATAATTACTTCAAAAAAGATGGAATTAATGAGCTCGGCAGCCTCCTTATCAACAGGACGATTGATGATCACAATTCCGCCATATGCCGACACAGGATCGGCCTGAAGAGCAGCTTCCCATGCTTCTTTAACGGTAGGACGAGAAGCCATACCACAGGCATTATTATGTTTAAGAATAGCTACTGATGTTTCATCGAAATCGGAAATCAAAGATACAGCTGCATCAATATCGAGCAGATTGTTGTACGATATTTCTTTTCCATGTAGCTGTTCGAACATATCTTCAAAATTACCAAAGAAAATTCCCCTTTGATGAGGATTTTCGCCGTAACGAAGTTTCTTGGATCCATTAATAACCAGCCGTAATGCCGATGGGCTCTCTTTATCAAAATAATTAAATATAGCTGCATCGTATTGCGACGAAACAGCAAATGCTTCTTTGGCAAACCATCGACGATCTTCAAGATCCGAATCGCCTCCTTTTTCCTTCAATAATTGCAATAAAGATTTATATTGTTGTTTAGATGCTACAACAAGCACATCTTTGAAATTTTTAGCGGCAGCCCGAATCAGCGAAATTCCACCAATATCTATTTTTTCGATAATTTCCTCCTCCGAACCTCCCTTTGCCACTGTTTCTTCAAAAGGATACAAATCTACAATTACCAAATCGATTGAAGGAATGTCATAAGCTTTCAATAGCTTTCTATCTCCCTCATTATCTCGGCGATAAAGTATACCTCCGAATATTTTCGGATGCAATGTTTTTACTCTTCCTCCCAAAATGGACGGATAACCTGTAACATCCTCTACCGTTTCACATTCATATCCTAGCGATTGAATAAAATCTCGTGTCCCTCCGGTAGACAACAGTTTAACATTTAACTCATTCAATACCTGAAGAATTTCTTCCAGTCCATCTTTATGATAAACGGAAATCAGTGCAGTATTTATTTTCTTCGACATAATTTAATAAAGCATTTTTATAAGAGAATACAAAAATATAAAATCTATCTCTATTTTTTTCAAAAAAGTTGTAATAACAAAACAGCCAACAAACAATGTCAGCTGTCTTAAAAAATAAGCAGCAATATTTTACAATTGTTCATCTATTGCCTCTATTTTTCTGGCAATAAGTGCAAGATCGGCTTTAATTTTTTCCACTTTCCGATTCATATCTTCCAACATAGTGTTCCCACGTTTAGACGAAACCGACAAAAATCCCATGTTATTTTCATAAGTCTGCAACTCGTTTTTCATACGCTCGTATTGACGCATAAGTCTTTCTCGTTCGCGTAAATTTTGATTCCTTGTATTTCCAGACTTTCCGGCAGCCGAAGTACGAATTCCAAAACTTCCCAATCTACGATCGGATTTATCGATATTCAACCGATCAAATTGTGCATCCACTGCCTCATAAAAATCCTTATATACCTTATCTTTTAGTTTATAAGGCACATACCCAATTTTATACCATTCGTCTATCAATCGTTGCAAT
Source organism: uncultured Dysgonomonadaceae bacterium (assembly GCA_964444915.1). GTDB lineage: Bacteria > Bacteroidota > Bacteroidia > Bacteroidales > Dysgonomonadaceae > Anaerorudis. The sequence continues at coordinate 36,289 of CAYUIY010000001.1, read as the reverse complement.
TGATTCAACGTCTCTTCTATAGATAACGCAGGATCCAAATTATTTATCTCTTCTATAATTCTTTTCTTCTCCTCCAGATTTTTTACTTCTTTTTCGTATCGTGAGGAAGTATGCAATCTTTTTTGTTCGAAAAAATGATCGCATGCTGTTATAAAACGTTGCCAAATGCTATCTACATGTTTACGGGGAACCAAACCAATTTCTTTCCACTCTTTTTGAATCTCAATCATTTCTTGAGTGGTGTTCTTCCAATCTTGACTATCTTTCAGTGCTTCGGCACGTTCACACAAAGCTATTTTCTTTTGGAGATTTTCCTCCATTTCTTGCCGCATCGATTTATAGAATGCACTTTTATTCTTAAAAAAGACATTGCAAGCAGCATGATAACGTTCATAAATTTTTGTACGCGATTTCCTCGGCACATGTCCTATTTGGCGCCATTGCTTCTGGATATCAAGTACTTCGTTTAGCTGTTTTTTCCAATCATTAAAATTCGTAAGCTCGGAATAATCAATGGCTTCCAATTTTTCGCACAATTCTGTTTTCTTTTTGAGGTTCTCTTTCTCTTGTTCTTTAATTTCCTCAAAATGTTGCTGATATTTCTTATTTATTTTTGTTGATGCCTCTTTGAAACGCAGCCAAATTTTTTCTCTATCTTTTCTTGCAACAGGTCCTATTTCGCGCCATTGTTGATGCAGACTCTGCAATTGATGAAATGCCGATACCACATCGGGCTCCTCATCCAGCCGTTCAGCGGCTTCGCACAATTCGGTTTTTAGCTCATAATTCTTTTTAAAATCATACTTGCGAAACTCGTTGTTTATACGTACCAGATCATAAAATTTCTCTACATACAACTGATAGGTTCTCCACAACTCATTGGCTTTCGACTGTGGAATGAGTTGAATATCCTTCCATTGCTGTTGTAATTCTTTAAATTCGCGATAGATTTTATTGAAATCTTCCTGACCTTGATCTTCAATCAATTCCTTTATCCGATCAATAATAGCCAGTTTTTTTGCCAGATTCCTTTCTTTCTCGGCTTCTTCTTGAGCCCTTAATTGTAACCGTTTTTCTTTTATTTTTTGGAGAAGAGATCTGCCCTCGGTATATAGTTCCGATTCCTGAGCCACAAAATCAATTTCCTCGCCCCCTTCGTCAATAAATTTATTTTTTTGCTTCTCTACTTCGTTGCGTAGTGAACGATAAAACTGAGCTTTCACTGCATCTACCTCTTTGCGCTGAGGTTTTTCAGATGCAGCCAATTCACGAAGCCTTACAATAATCTCTTCAATGGAAAGCAGCGTTATTGATTCATCGCCAAATTCTTCTATTTGTTCATCTTCTTCGTCTTCATCCTCCGATTCCTCTTCCTCTTCCTCTTCTACCATTTCAAATTCGTAATCAATTTCTATTGGAATATTTTTATTTAACTCATCGTCTTCAGATTCTTCTTCATTGTAAACTTCGTTGTTAGCCTCCACATTTTCGGTAGATTTTTCTTCTGCCAAAGGAATATTTCCATGTTGCAAATCCGATTCCGGAAGAACAGATTCTTTCTTTTCCTGTTTTTCTTCAGTTTCAGAAATTTCGGTCATTTTATCCGAAACCTTTTCTTCCGAATTCTTCGGTAAAAGAGCTTTGGGAGTAAAGCTTTCATCATTAACGGTTAATTTTCCGTTACCAAGATTATTGTTCGTATTCATCAGTTTTAATCTTTCTTTTTTATTTCAATTTAATCCATTGAAATCCTACTATTCACAACGTATCCAACATGTCTACATTGGATTTACAATCTTTTATACAAAATAACACATTATTTTTCGTATTTCATCGTTTTTGCGGAATTTTATTTCATCCAAAATTTCAAAAAAAGCATAATCATTGTTTTTTATTCCTACAATTAGTATCAACATCGGAATTTGCGAAAAAAATATTCTCGATTGCACAATTGATTGGTTTCATAAACTAATATCCCCGTTTCTCTTACTTTTCTCTGAAAAACAAATTAATAGGAGTACCGGTTAAATTCCAGTTTTTCCTCATCTGATTTTCAATAAATCGTTTATAAGGTTCTTTAACCCATTGAGGAAGATTACAAAAAAACACAAACGACGGAATTTGCGTGTTGGGCAACTGAGTAATATACTTAATTTTTATGTGTTTCCCTTTGTTCGCCGGGGGAGGAGTCTTTTCAATAATCGGCAGCAATACCTCATTGAGTTTTGCGGTAGGGATTTTTTGCTTTCGATTCTGATACACCTCTTTAGCGGCCTCCATTACTTTCAGCAAACGCTGCTTATTTAGTGCCGAACCAAAAATAATAGGAAAATCGGTAAAAGGAGCCAACCTTTGCCGAATAGCATTTTCATATTCCTTAATTAGTTTACTGTCTTTCTCTTCTATCAAATCCCATTTGTTTACAAAAACGACCAGTCCTTTTTTGTTTTTTTGAATGAGAGAAACAATATTCAAGTCCTGACTCTCAATTCCCCGTTCAGCATCGATCATAAGGATGCACACATCGGCACTTTCAATAACACGAATCGAACGAATCACCGAAAAATATTCGGGTCCTTCATGCACCTTTGCCTTCTTGCGAATACCTGCTGTATCAATGAGGTAAAAATCCATACCAAATTTATTGTAACGGGTATAAATGGAGTCGCGCGTTGTACCGGCAACATCGGTCACAATGTTTCGTTCTTCACCGAGCAAGGCATTCACCAAAGATGATTTTCCTACATTCGGCCGGCCTACTACTGCAAACTTGGGAATATTCGTTACATCTTCCTCTTCTTTGTCCTCTTCAAATAACGCAATAATATGATCCAGTAAATCGCCCGTTCCGGAACCATTGATAGCCGAAACACTGAACGGATCTCCAAGTCCTAGAGCATAAAATTCAGACGATTGATAACCCAGCTCAAAATTATCGGCTTTGTTTGAAACTACTACCACAGGTTTGCTCGAACGTCTCAGCATGTTGGCAATATCCGCATCCCGATCGGTTACGCCGCTTCTCACATCTACAACAAAAAGAATGATATCGGCTTCTTCAATGGCAACATTCACTTGTTTATTGATCTCATCCTCGAGAACATCATCGGAATTCACTATCCACCCGCCGGTATCTACCAACGAAAACTCCCGACCATTCCACAAAACTTTTCCGTATTGACGATCACGCGTAGTGCCGGGAATATCGGTCACAATAGCCTGTCGACTTTCCGTCAACCGGTTAAATAACGTCGATTTTCCGACATTGGGACGTCCTACAATGGCAACTAACTTTTTCATACTTTTCTTCTCCACAAAGAATGCGTTATCTGCGAAAAGCTCATCAATCCAATTTATAGCCTAATCTTTTCAGCAATCTATCGTCGTTTTTCCAATCTTTTTCTACCTTTACAAAAAGCTGTAAGTAAACTTTCTTCTCGAAAAAAAGTTCAATATCTTTCCGAGCCATCGTTCCAAGCTTTTTCAAGGCTTCGCCCTTATGCCCAATCACAATGCCTTTTTGTGATTCGCGTTCAACCCATATCACGGCACGGATGCGAATGATATCTTCCTCTTCCTTGAATTCCTCCACTATTACTTCTAACGAATAAGGAATTTCTTTCCGATACAGCAGCAAAGCCTTCTCACGAATAATTTCCGATACAAAAAAACGCGCAGGTTTATCCGTTAAAGCGTCTTTCTCGAAATACGGAGGCGACTCGGGCAACAATTCTACAACTCGTTTTTTGATTTGTTCTATCCCAAAATTGTTCAATGCCGAAATCGGATAAATTTCGGCTTTAGGCAACAATTCATGCCATTGATCCACCTGTTTTTCCAATTCTGCTTGATTGGTAAGGTCTATCTTATTAATAAGCAACAATACAGGAATATCCATTTGTCGTACTCGCTGCAGGAAGTCGTCATTTTTGTCAATCGTCTCCACCACATCGGTAACATATAGCAACACATCCGCATCGTCCAAAGCCGAAAGCGAAAAAGCCAACATTTGCTCTTGAAGTTTATAATTGGGACGAATTATGCCCGGTGTATCGGAATAAACTACCTGGTATTCCGGCGTATTGACAATGCCAATGATACGATGTCGTGTAGTTTGCGCTTTCGAGGTAATGATAGAAAGCTTTTCACCTACCAATAGATTCATAAGTGTGGATTTACCCACATTGGGATTTCCGACAATATTGACGAAGCCCGATCGATGTTTTTGTTCTTTCATTCGATATATTAAAAATGTATGTTTCTTAAATAGAGATACCGTTCGCGGTATTGTTCCTTTTGCAGGCGAGTATCGCCGCCGATAATCATCACATTAGCCGGTTCATCCGGTTTTACCGGAAGCCACACAGGAACGCCAAGGCCATTGGGATTTCCGGTTTTGATGAAATGGGCAAAAAATAGCTGCGAGAGGGTCGAAACAAAATAATCTTCCGATTGCCAATCGTAAACATCGTTTACCGGTAAATTGCCCAACACATATTCTATTTCGGCAGAATGTGATGCACCTTTTATCAATAGGTTATCAGTTGTTTTTTCGTTTTTGTAACCCGGCCGGGGATGCACAAAATAATAACGGTAGACCTCTCTATTTCCGGTTTTAGCATGAATATCCGACCAATTCCATGTTCCGTAACCAATGAACATATCACTTGCCAAATCGGTAGCAACCTGTGCCACTTCCTCGTCGGAATTTGGTTTGTAAACTGTTAATAACCCGTCCGCAATATCGGGATATCTTTTTCTGACAGCTTTTTCATAATTTTCTACTGTTACTTCTTCCTCTCCCAATATCGCTTTATAATTACTTTCCATCGAATTCCAGCCTACAAGCAAAGGCACTTGAGCTTGTTCGCCGTTCAAAAAAATAGTTTCCGGTTCGGCAGGAAAAAAATAACCATCAACAATAACCCCAAACGACGGGAGGTCTCTTTTTTTGGTCATTCCCAACAATTGGTCTGCCGATATATTACGTAACTCATTAAGATTCTTGGCTCCTACCGCATTTTGAAATGAAAGTCCTGCTTTTTCGGCTTCTGATAAGTGAGGCATCGCTCTAAAACCCATCAATGAACCGCTTTCTCCTATGGCACCGGCAATCAGATTCCGCGATAAGGGCGATGCCATTTGCGCACTTACGGAAAACGAACCGGCCGACTCTCCACCAATGGTGATTTTATCGGGATCGCCTCCAAAATAGGCAATATTACGTTTGACCCACTGCAAGGCGGCACACTGATCGAGCAACCCATAATTCCCGGAAGCACAATGAGGCGATTCTCTTGTTAATTCGGGATGACTAAAAAATCCAAATATACCCAGCCGATAATTAATCGTTACCATTACAATTCCATGTCTGGCCATGCTTTCACCGTCGTAGCGATACTCCGATCCATCTCCGGCAATAAAACCGCCGCCATAGAAATAAACCAACACGGGGAGTTTTTCCCGGTTGTTTTTCGAAGGAGTCCATACATTCAGATATAAACAATCTTCGCTCATCCCATTGGAGCGAAAACGCATATCGCCGAAAACCGGCAATTGCATTGCACGCGGACCAAAATGAATTGTTTTTTTAACCCCCTTCCAATCTTTTACAGGTTGTGGCTCTCTCCACCGCAATTCTCCTACCGGCGGCTGAGCATAAGGAATGCCTCTGAAAATTTTAACCCCCGCCCTTTCAAATCCTTCGATAACACCATTCTCGGTATGGGTGCGAACAAAAATGGTATCGTTTTTCTCTTGGGCATAGCCTCCCAAAAGAGAACCGAGAAGCACCATGGCAAAAAATATTTTTTTCATCGAAATCGTTCATATTAAAATGGTTGCTCTATTTTATTCAGGCATTAGTTTTTCGCAATACAAAAGTAGGAAATATCCGACAGCTAACCAAATTCAGCCATCAATTGTAAACCCATAATTGTAAACCTAATAAAAATTGCCAAATAGATAAGTTATATTTATCGAAAGTCGATAATTATAAATCGGAAAATATAAGTTGGAGGAGAAGCAATCTCAAATAAATCCTCTTATTTAAGCATTATTTACTTTATCTTTTTCGTCAGTTCAAGAACATCTTGTAATTTTGCGATTTCGAAAATAGAAGTAATTATCTAATAAAATTTCATATTATGAGTTTTTTGACAAACGAGAAATTAACCATCGTTGGAGCCGCCGGCATGATCGGATCAAACATGGCGCAAACAGCTGCCATGATGCGCCTCACCTCCAATATTTGTTTATACGATATTTATGGGCCCGGAGTAGAAGGAGTTTATGAAGAAATGCGCCATTGCGGATTCGACGATATTGAATTTAGTTTCACTACCGACGTAAAAGAGGCATTCACCAATGCCAAATATATTGTTTCTTCCGGAGGAGCTCCACGTAAAATTAGAATGACCCGCGAAGAGCTGTTGAAAGGGAATGCACAAATTGCTGCTCAGTTAGGTAAAGACGTGAAAGCATACTGCCCCGACGTGAAACATCTCTGTGTGATTTTTAACCCGACAGACATTACCGGCTTGGTAGCATTGATTCACTCGGGCCTAAAACCTTCACAACTAACCACACTTGCTGCTCTTGACAGTATACGTTTGCAAAGCGAATTAGCTAAACATTTCAAAATAAAACAAAACCTGATAACCCGTGCTCGCACATATGGAGGACACGGAGAACAAATGGCTGTTTTTGCCTCGACTGCAAAAATTAATGGCACACCACTACTCGATCTCATTGGGACTCCTGCCTTAACTCATGAAGAATGGGAAGAAATAAAACAACGTGTTATTAATGCCGGAGCAAATATCATTAAACTACGTGGACGCTCATCATTCCAAAGCCCGGCTTATGTGTCAACCGAAATGATGCGTGCTGCAATGGGCGGAGAAGCATTCAGGTGGCCTTCAGGTTGCTATGTAAACAATTATGGATTTGAAAAAATTGTAATGGCAATGGAAACCACCCTTACCAAAGACGGAGTCACTTATGAGGAAGTCAAAGGAACGGAAGAAGAAATGGCTGAACTAAGAAAAAGTTATGAACATTTGCAAAACTTACGCGACCAAGTTATCGAAATGGGCATTATCCCACCGATCGACCAATGGAATACACTCAATCCGAACTTGTAAAAAAAAATAATCACCAACCATTATATTATAAATTAAAAGAGGGGTATTTATCTTACACCCTCTTTTTTTAATAGCCAATCAAAACGAAATAACCAATCCAATTTTCCCCTTTTCAATCATATTTACTCCTGATTTTGTTCGAAAAGCATTTTTTTAACCGAGAATCGAATAGTATTTATAATAATTTATATTAAGTTCGGCCAAATAAATTTAATTTTTAAGGTAATTACTTTTATTCTTTGATTTCCAAAACCTTACATAGTTAATAAATATTTATTTCGACCAAAAATGAGGGTATTTTTAGAGCCGATTGGTCGATTTCATGGTTTCTGGTTTTTTGATGGAGGCTGATCAATTTTTTTATCGGTTTCTGGTTTTCAGAAACCATGAAATGGTTTGAATTCTTTACGTCGGATTTTCAGAAAGTACGAAATAAATTGAATTTGTGGTTTCTGTTTCTCAGAAATAAAGAAATAGAATGAATTTACGTCTTCGGGTTTTCAGACAGGGAAAAATAAATTAAATTTACGACTTCGGGTTTTCAGACAGCCGGAAAAATATTGATCCGCTGCCGCCGGGAATCTCGGGATCAGAAAAATGAAAAATCCACTTTTACCGGAAATTCCTAACGCAAGAAAAATAGTACTTCACTCGCATTGGAAATTTCGTAGGCAAAAAAGTGGATTACCGGTTTCGAAAAAGAAGAATATAAATCGTGTATTTCAAATAAAAAGTCTATAAATTAATAAGAGGGTGCTTAAAAAAAATCTGAAGCACCCTCCTGTCTTATTTAAAATTCAAAAGTAACAAATAATTTTTATCCCAACAAACTCCAAGAAACTGTTAATCCGGCCATAACAATAGAAACCATGCTCATGAGTTTGATTAATATATTTAGTGACGGGCCGGATGTATCTTTAAAAGGGTCACCCACCGTATCTCCCACCACAGCCGCTTTATGGGCATCGCTACCTTTGCCTCCGAGATTGCCCTCCTCGATATATTTCTTTGCATTATCCCAAGCACCGCCCGAATTGGCCATAAATACAGCCAGCACAAAACCCGAACCAAGTCCGCCTGCCAATAATCCCATCACACCTGAAACACCCATTATAATACCGACTAAAATAGGAATAATAATGGCAAGCAGCGACGGTAATAACATTTCGCGTTGAGCACCTTTGGTGGAAATAGCCACACAACACGCATAATCGGGAACAGCTTCTCCTGTGAGAATACCTTTTATTTCACGAAATTGACGACGCACCTCTTCAACCATCTTTTGCGCAGCGCGCCCCACTGCATTCATTGTAAGCCCACAAAACAGAAATGCCATCATTGAACCAACGAAAATTCCGGCTAAAACCTTTGGATTCATCAAGGTAACCTGAAAATAGTTCATAAAATCGACCAAACTTGCTTTTGCTACTTCAACCGTACCGCCATTAGCAAATTCAAGCACAGTATCGCCCAGTCTGAGCAACCCTATTCTTACTTCTTCCATATAAGAAGCCAACAATGCCAGAGCCGTCAAGGCTGCAGACCCAATAGCAAACCCCTTGCCGGTTGCTGCTGTAGTGTTGCCCAAAGCATCCAACGCATCCGTACGTTTCCGCACTTCGGGTTCCAAACCGCACATCTCGGCATTCCCGCCGGCATTATCGGCAATGGGGCCATATGCATCGGTAGCCAACGTAATACCCAATGTAGACAACATGCCCACAGCAGCAATGGCGATGCCGTACAATCCCATGCTTATATTTTCGGCCGAGAGCATGTGTTTGATGTCAAAACCAAGCGGGCTCAAATACGAGATAAGAATGGCAAAAACAATAGCTACAACCGGTATAACGGTAGAGACCATCCCCGACCCCATGCCTGCAATAATCACAGTAGCCGGTCCCGTTTTTGCACTTTCAGCAATATATTGCGTAGGTTTATACGAATGAGAGGTAAAATATTCTGTTCCTTGACCAATTACGATACCTGCCAACAAACCGGCAATAACAGAAAACGATAAACCTAACCAATTTTCAAATCCGAGCAGATATAATACCACAAAAGTGAAAATAGCAATAAAAAAAGCACTGGTATTTACTCCCCTATTCAATGCACGCATGAGTGTTTTCATATTAGCATCTTCTTTGGTTCTCACCAAAAAAATACCCAAAATAGACAAAAACACACCAACCGCTGCAATAATCATTGGAGCAAACACAGCCTTTTGTTGCATTTCGGGGTTCGCAATAAATGCCGATGCCCCCAGAGCTGCTGTTGAAAGAATAGATCCACAGTACGATTCATACAGGTCGGCACCCATACCTGCTACGTCACCTACATTATCACCCACATTATCGGCAATGGTTGCAGGATTTCGAGGATCATCTTCCGGAATGCCTGCTTCTACTTTCCCAACCAAATCGGCACCCACATCGGCGGCCTTCGTATAAATGCCGCCTCCCACGCGGGCAAACAATGCCTGAGTAGAAGCACCCATTCCAAAAGTAAGCATGGTAGTAGTGATCATGATAAGTTTATGCCCTGTTTCTGCTTCCTCTACAAAGTAATCGAGAATCAAATACCATAACGAAATATCCAACAAGGCAAGCCCTACTACCACAAGTCCCATCACGGCTCCCGAACGAAAAGCAATCTGCAGACCTTTATTCAACGATGTTCTCGCAGCATTGGCCGTTCGAGCCGAAGCATACGTTGCAGTTTTCATCCCAAAAAAGCCCGCTAATCCGGAAAAAAAACCTCCTGTCAAAAAGGCAAAAGGAACCCAATTGTTCTGCAATCCAAAATAAGCCATTACAGAAAAAATAACAACCAATACAGCAAAAACAATAGCTACCACCTTGTATTGCTGCTTAAGATACGACATTGCCCCTTCACGGACATATTGGGCAATGGTTTTCATTTTTTCCGTTCCTTCGCTTTCGCGCATCATTTTTTTATAAAAATAATAGGCAAATCCTAAGGCAAATAAAGAAGCTACAGGAACAAGATAAAAATAATTCATAGACATTTTGTTTTAAATAAAAAATACGCTAGCTTAACAATAAATTAAAATCAACTACAAAGTTGCACAAAATAATTCAAAAATATGCATAAAATTAAAGAATTACGAGCAACAAAAAATAAAAATCAATTTCTTTAGTTTCATGTCCGGATATTTATTATTTTTGTATATTTTCAATAATTAACAAGTCATTTATAAAATGATTCAAATTCAATCAGACTATGGCAAAGAATTTTTTTATGACCAACGAAAAGAACCCCAAAAATGTTCAGATAAAAAAAGATATCATTAACCATTTTATTGCAAACGGCAACGATACCATTTCGGAACTCTCCAAAGAGCTGGATCTGAGTGTACCAACCGTTACCAAATTTATTGGGGAGTTGATGGATCAGGGATTGATTTGCGAATACGGCAAAATGCAAACCTCAGGCGGGCGCTATCCGAGTGTTTACGGGTTAAATCCATCGTCTGTCTATTTTGTTGGTGCAGATATGACCCGGCATCATTTGAATATTGGGCTGATGGATTTTAAAGGCGATATCGTACAAAGTCAAATGGGTATACCTTTTACCTATGAAAACACATCCGAAGCGTTCGATACATTGTGCGACCACATTCAAAACTTCCTTGATCAAACAGGCGAACTCAAAGAAAAAATCTACAGCATCAGCCTAAATATTTCGGGACGTGTAAATCCCGAATCGGGATACAGTTACAGCAGTTTTTATTTCAGCGAGCAACCCGTAACCGAAATCCTTTCCAAGAAACTCAATTTTAAGGTAGGAATAGACAACGACACCCGTGCAATGGCCTATGGCGAATATATGAAAGGGGTTGTTGAAGGAGAAAAACAAGTAATCTTTGTAAATATAAGTTGGGGGCTGGGCATTGGTATCATTATCGATGGAAAATTATACTACGGAAAATCGGGGTTCTCAGGAGAGTTCGGGCATTTCCCTGCATTTGACAATGAAATTCTTTGCCATTGTGGAAAAAAAGGGTGCCTGGAAACCGAAACTGCAGGAATTGCCATTCACCGAATGGTTTTGGAAAGAATTAAAAACGGTGAATCTTCTATCCTCACAGAAAAAGTAAAGGATTTGAACAATCTCACCCTTACCGATATCATCAACGCTACAAATATGGAAGACCCATTGTGCATCGAAATTATAGAAGAAGTAGGGTACAAATTGGGCAGATACATTGCAGGACTCATCAATATCTTTAATCCCGAACTGGTTATAATTGGCGGTCAAGTTTCCCAAACCGAGGGATTCATCATGCTTCCCATTCGCAGTGCTGTAAGAAAATATTCGCTGGGATTGGTAAACAAAGATACACGCATCTTAAGCTCAAAACTGAAAGAAAAAGCAGGCGTAATAGGTGCTTGCATGATTGCGCGAAGCCGATTGTTTGAACAATAAGCATACTCTGTTGTTTCTATCCTAAAGATTTTTCTTTTAAAATCAGTGTTTGAATTTAATTTTAAGTAAATGAAAAAATTACATTTTGATACCCTGCAAGTACATGCAGGACACGAACCCGATCCAACAGGATCACGAGCAGTACCCATTTATCAAACTACAGCCTATTTGTTTAAAAATGCCCAACACGGTGCCGACCTTTTTTCACTAAAAGAGTCCGGTAACATTTATACACGCATGAACAACCCCACGACCGAGGTTTTTGAAAAACGAATGGCTGCACTCGAAAACGGTGTTGCCGCAGTTGCCACATCTTCGGGTCAGGCCGCGGAATTTATCTCTGTTACTAATCTTGCTTCGGCAGGCGACAATATTGTCTCCACATCCTATTTATACGGGGGAACGTACAACCTTTTCAAGGTATCACTTGCAAGACTCGGTATCGAAGTGCGTTTTGCCGAAGGAGACAATGTGAACAGCATGGCAAGCCTTATCGACAACAAAACAAAAGCCATTTATCTCGAAATGATTGGGAATCCCGAATACAACATCCCCGACGTGGAAGCTATTGTGGAACTGGCTCGCAAACACGATATTGCCATTATCATGGATAATACCTTTGGTCAGGGTGGCTATTTATTTAACCCCATCGACTGGGGAGTTAACGTAGTGATACATTCCGCTACAAAATGGATTGGCGGACACGGTACTTCAATGGGTGGAATTGTCATTGATGGAGGAAACTTCAACTGGGGCAACGGCAAATACCCGATGTTCAGTGAACCCTCAGAGGGTTATCACGGATTGAACTTTTGGGAAACATTCGGTAAGACAGCTTATGCCGTGCGTGCCCGCGTAGAAGGATTACGCGATTTTGGCCCCTCGATTAGTCCGTTTAACTCATTTATGTTGCTTATCGGATTGGAAACGCTCTCGCTTCGCGCCGAACGCACCAATGCAAATGCGCTGGAAATTGCCCGATGGCTAGAAAAACACCCCAAAGTTGAAAAAGTGAACTATCCGGGATTGGAAAGCAACAAATATCATACCTTGGCAAAAAAATATCTCAAGAACAATGGGTTCGGAGGAGTGCTTTCCTTCTTTGTTAAAGGCGACGCAAAGCAAACAGCCAAACTGATCGATAACCTGTCGCTTATCAGCCATCTGGCCAATGTGGGCGATGCAAAAACCCTCATCGTGCATCCGGCAAGCACAACGCATGAACAACTTCCCGATGAAGCTAAAATTGCTTCTGGGGTATACCCCAACATGCTTCGCCTCTCACTTGGAATCGAAAATGTTGAAGATATTAAAGCCGACTTGGACGAGGCACTAAAAAAACTGTAAAAAGCTTTTTTCACCTCTTTGGATCGCTTTTTGATCTGAACAAATCTCTCCCATCCTACCTTTGAGGTTCATTTACTATGGCAGTTTTAGGGATTAATGTCCATCAACAATCCAAAACCCGTGAAATAAGTTTCATTTCATGGGTTTTATATCTTAAAAAAGATAAAGTATATTTGCACATGAAATACAAACCAATAAATATTTTTCCCGTGTGAGTACAAAAAACATTCTTAACATCACATTTATCCTATGTTTGATCTTCACTCTGACAAACTGCAACGAAAAAGCGGCTCATTCGCAAAAAATGACCGGCAATCCAGACCATCCATCTGAAAAAATCATCAATGAAAAAATTGTTACTGTCAATAAAAAAGAATATGACGATAGAATACTAAAATTGGCTAACGGTGACACCACAGGCTTTTGGCCCGTAAAACCACAGCCTTATCCGTTAAAAGGGGCTATTCTCCCCTTTAAACGGATAGTTGCCTATTACGGCAACTTATATTCAAAAAACATGGGCATTCTCGGCGAATACCCTCCGGAAGAATTGTGGGAAAAATTACATATGGAAATAGACGCATGGGAAAAAGCCGACCCCTCAACCCCGGTACAGCCCGCTATCCATTACATTGCCGTAGTGGCACAACAAAGCCCCATGAATGATGGCACTTATCGAATGAGAATGCCCGAACATCAGATCGACTCGGCATTGGCCATCGCCAACATGGGCAATGCAATTGTCTTTCTCGATATTCAGGTAGGATTAAGCACTGTGGAACAGGAGCTTCCGTTACTAGAAAAATACTTAAAAATGCCTCATGTTCATTTGGCTATCGATCCCGAATTTTCTATGAAGGACGGTACGCCTCCGGGTAAAAAAATCGGCACTTACGATGCAAAAGACATCAATTTTTGTTCCGATTTTTTAGTTAATTTGGTTCAGGAAAATAACCTTCCTCCCAAAATTTTTGTGATCCATCGTTTTACACAACACATGATCACGAATTACAAACAGATAAAACTGCATCCCGAAGTTCAGATTGTCATTAATATGGATGGATGGGGTGCACCTGCGCTGAAATTAAATACTTATAAACAATATATTTGGAAAGAGCCGGTACAGTTTACCGGATTTAAACTGTTTTATAAAAATGATTTAAGACAATTTCCTCACCGTATGCTTACTCCGGTAGAACTGATGAGACTGCAACCTCACCCCATTTATATCCAATATCAATAACTGATGAACGTGTTTACTATTAAATTAACCAAAATACAATTTAACGATTGGTTTATTTAGATGAAAACACCTATTTTTGCAGAAAATCGAATAATATAACAGAGACTGATTTTGCATGAAAATAAATTTAAAAGAAAATACTCCGCAACTCATAGCCACCATTGTTGTACTAGTTGTTGTTTTGGCGATTGCTATCATTTTTATTGTCACTAAAACTCGCCAAATAAGCCATATGGAAGAATTATATGCTATAGAGAAACAACAACTCGAGGACGAATATGAAGCCATTGCTCTGCAATACGAGGGATTTAAATTCAGCGTGCGAAACGATTCACTCCTTACCAAGCTTGAAAACGAACAAGCCAAAGTACAACGATTGCAAGAAGAACTCAAACTCACAAAAGCAACGGATCAAAAAGAAATCCAACGATTGAAAAAAGAACTGGAAACACTACGAAAAATATTGAAAACATACATTATTCAAATCGATTCACTGAATCGATTAAATCAAGAACTCAAAAGCGAAAACATACAAATTAAACGACAATATCAAGAAACCAACCGCACCCTCACTCAAATTGCAAAAGAACGCGAAGAGCTTTCCCACAAAGTGTCGCTAGCAGCAAAACTCGACGCTATCAACATTAACGTAAAAGCAGTAAACGACAAGGGAAAAGAACAAAAACGTCTCAGCCGAAGCACCCGATTTGTTATATCATTCACTATTGCCAAAAATATTACTGCTGAACCCGGCGAACGCATTATCTATGTTCGTATTATGACGCCGGACGGTAATGTTCTCACTAAAAATCCAACGGATACATTCCCATTCGAAAATGGACAACTACAATATTCCATTAAACGTATCATCGAATACGGGGGCGAAGAAACACCTGTAACTGTTTATTGGAATATTGAAGAATTTTTGATGCCCGGCACCTATCAAGTTGATATTTTTGCCGATTTCAACCACATTGGATCCTACAGTTTCACCATGCAGGAATAATCGGCAAAACACACCCCTTTAACCCCGCTTCGCCAAACTTTGTATGAAGTTAAAAAACAATTTGATGTAAAATTCAACCAAAAAAAAGAAGATAAAACCAGTCTGTTCTACCTTCTTTTTTTATCGCGTTTCCTTCAATTTACAACTCTTATAGTCGACCGATTTTTATTTTTTGTATTTCAAAAAATCGGTATTCAACATATTGCCCTCTTCCTGAAAAGTCTGATGAAAAGCAAAACAAGAATATAAGTCTTGCGGAATATGACCTTTTACACCAAGATTCAAATATTCATGCAACAAAGGACGGTAATCAGGGTGAGCACATTTCTCGATAATTTCCTCGGCACGACGTCGAGGCCCCTTCCCACGTAAATCTGCAACGCCATACTCGGTTACAATAATTTTTACCGAATGTTCGTTATGATCTTCGTGAGTGACTTTTGGCACGATGCAACTTATTTTCCCGTCTTTTGCCGTAGATGGCGTAAGGAAAATCGATAAATAAGCATTGCGCGTAAAATCACCCGAACCTCCAATGCCGTTCATTATCATTGTACCATTGATATGCGACGAATTTATGTTGCCAAATATATCCGCTTCAATTGCTGTATTAAGGGCAATCACTCCCAATCGACGCGCTATTCCCGGATTATTAGAAATTTCTGAAGGACGAAGAATTATTTTACTCTTAAAAAAATCGAGATTATCGTACACTACCTGCGTCACCTCATTACTCAACGTAAGCGAACAAGCACTGCCAAACAAAATATTGCCTTTCTGCATCAGATCGATTACAGCGTCTTGAATAACCTCGGTATATACTTCGAAACGAGGAATCCCCGGATTATTGGCTAAAGCTGCTAAAACGGCATTGGCAATATTCCCGACACCCGATTGTATGGGAAGAAAAGTAGGAGGAATACGCCCTGCTCTCATTTCAGATACAAAAAAATCGGCCACATTCTCGCCAATTTGTTTCGTTACTTCGTCCAAAGGTGAAAAGTTGCCTCCTTCACCGTCTCTTTCTGTCTCTACCACAAATATTTTAGAAGGATCAACTTTCACGTACTCCAACCCAATGCGGCTACGCACATCGCGAAGACTGATTTGTTGCCGTTTTGGCGGATCATCCAATTCGTAAATATCGTGAATACCTTTGAGCTTTTGAGGGACTTTTTTATTTAATTCCACAATAACAACTTTTGCCAGACGACAAATGGTGGGTGTGATTCCAACAGCGGTCGTGGGAACAATTTCACCGTTTTCCGACACATCGCATGCCTCAACAATGGCAACATCAATCGGCCCCAGAAAACCATACCGTATTTCCTGTGCCAATTGGGATAAATGCATATCAAAATACTCAAGCTCTTCATTATTGATTGCCTTTCGCATATCTTTGTTGAACTGATAAGGAGTACGAAACTTGACTGCTTTGGCACGAGCAAGGGCACCATCGATGGAATCGCCTGTGGATGCACCTGTAAATACCCCGATTTTAAAAGGTTTGCCTTTTGCATGCTCTTCTTCGGCGCGTTTTGCAATTTCAACAGGAACCACTTTTGGACAACCTGCATGAGTAAATCCACTGAAACCTACATTGTCGTTATCATGTATAAGCGCAGCGGCTTCTTGTGCAGTAATATAATTTAAAGCCATAATAATAATGTTGTTAGTAGGATGAATAATTTTTATATTCTTTTCTTCTTCTAATTTTTAAAATCCCGATCAAAAAATTTGTATTTAGAAGCACAATGATATAAAATAATGACTTACATATCCATATTTTGATTAATTTTGCAAAGAGACAAAAGTAGTCAAATTTTATGAATTAAAAATTGGAACGGTATAAAAAAATCGAAAGGAACTTCACAGCTCCCTCCGATTATTTAACCAAAACCTTAATTATGAAAAATTTTCATTTTTCGAAGACAAAAATATAACAAACGAATTAAAACCACAACGTTTTAGGTAAAAAGTACACTTATTTAGGATGATTCTTAATTTCAAAATTGTTTAACATCAATAATTTTAGGATAGTAACAACATGAATGTAAATTCGATTGACATAACCGATAAAAAATTATTTATAGAAACATACGGCTGCCAGATGAATGTGGCCGACTCAGAAGTAGTTGCATCCATCATGAAAATGGATGGATATACACTTACCCCTGATGTGAAGGAGGCCGACGTTATTTTTATAAACACCTGTTCTATACGAGATAATGCCGAAAAACGAGTGATTCAACGGATCGAATACTTGAATGCACTGAAGCGAAAACGAAAAAACAAACTCATTATCGGAATTTTAGGATGCATGGCCGAAAGACTTAAAAACCAACTCATTGAGGAATACAATGTGGATATGGTTGTTGGACCGGATGCTTATCTGGATTTGCCAAATCTCATCGGCCTTGCTGAACAGGGAGAAAAAGTAATCAATGTAGAACTTTCGAAAACCGAAACCTACAAAGATGTCATCCCTATGAAAATTGGTGGCGGGATATCGGGTTTCATTACCATTATGCGCGGTTGCGATAATTTTTGCACCTATTGTATTGTTCCTTATACACGCGGACGAGAACGTAGTCGTGAACCCGAAAGCATCCTCACCGAATTACGTGATATGCACCGGAAAGGATTTAAAGAGGTAACCCTGCTGGGGCAAAATGTGAATTCCTACTTTTATGCCGATGGAAATCAAACAATCGATTTCTCCGCTTTGCTCGAAATGGTGGCACGCGAAGCCCCCGATATGCGCATCCGTTTCACCACTTCTCATCCCAAAGACATGACCGATGAAATACTCGAAACCATTGCTAAATACAAAAATTTGTGTAACTTTATTCATCTTCCGGTACAATCGGGAAGCTCGCGAATATTGAAGCTCATGAATCGAAAATACGACAGGGAGTGGTATCTGGACAGAATTGCCGCAATACGACGCATCATTCCGGATTGTGGACTGTCGACCGACATCATGTGCGGATTTTACTCCGAAACCGAAGAAGATCATCAAGAAACGTTGTCGTTGATGGAAGAGGCTGCTTTCGATTCGGCTTTTATGTTCAAATATTCTGAGCGTCCGGGTACCTATGCAGCAAAAAAACTAAGCGACAATGTTCCTGAAGAAGTAAAAATTCGCCGCCTACAGGAAATCATCGATCTGCAAAATACCCTCTCGCTCAAAAGCAATCAAAAAGATGTAGGCAAAGAATTCGAAGTGCTGATAGAAGGTTTTTCTAAACGTTCGCGCCAGCAACTTTTCGGTCGTACGGATCAAAATAAAGTAGTTATTTTCGATAAAGGGGATCATCGCATCGGTGAAACCATCAAGGTTAAAATAACCGGTTACACTTCAGCAACGCTTTTCGGCGAACCCGTTTGTTCTATGGTCTCCTCTATTTTTTAACAATCACTACAAACATTTTTCCTGTACAGCTGTTATACATTAAAACAATGATAAACATCACAGGTATTGAAAAAATAATAATAAACTATTTAAAAAAACAAGAACTATGAAATCAGAAACAAAATTATTACTAGGTTTAGGTATTGGTTTGGCACTGGGTGCAACCATAGGTTATATGTTGGGTACAGACAAAAAGGGAGAATGGTTAGAACAATTTAACGAATTTGCCGATAAAGTTAAAGCCGATATAAAATCGGCCATTTACAAAGGGAAAAGTGGAGTAAACGATCTTAAAGAAGATATCGACGATATTGCCGACGTGGCCAAAAAAGAATTGGCAAAAGAATAAATTTCATCTAACACACTTAATGATGGAGAAAAAAACGCCAACCGCATTGCTTGACGAACTAAGAGACGATGTATCGCACTATATAAAAAGCACTATTGAGTTAACAAAACTCGAAATTTTCGAGAAATTGAGTATTGCTTCTTCAATAATTGCTTATAGTGCGATACTGCTAGTTTGTGTATTATTTGCACTATCGTTGATTTTTATTACCATAGGACTTTATCTTGGCGAGTTGTTCCAAAATACATGGGTTGGTTTTGGAATCGTATCGCTGGCAACACTCTTTATCGTTATTATTCTTCTACTGATGAAAAAACCGTTTAAAAAGAAGATAACTAATCGAGTAGTTTCTTTTTTGATGGAAGAAAACAACAAAAAGGATAAAAAAGATAAAAAGGACAAAAAATGAAAAAATACAAATTAACCCCTTTTGAAAAGCTTCAAGCCGAAAAAGAAAGGCTTCGCGAAGAACGAGACACAGCGGAAAAGCGTATGCTTTTTCAACTTCGATATCTTGCCGATAATTGGGGAATGATCGTAACAAGAAGCATTACCGGAGGGGTTAAAAATAAATTATCAGGAACCATCGATAATATTTCTTATGCTGGCACAAATAATACAACGACTTTTCACACTTCACCACGCAAAATTAAGTGGGGCAATTTTTTGATCTCTAATTTGCCCAACATTGCACAAATAACGTGGCGTATCGGCAAACCAGCCCTCATTACCTTTGTCACAAGAAAACTAATGTCGAAACTTTTCAAAAAAGACAAAAAAAAGAAATAAGATTTTTTCCTCGATATATTACACAATTAAGCGGTGGACGGTGGTAACGCCGTCCACTTTTGCTATCTTTGAGCAAAGTAGATTCACATCTTCCACACTATGAACGTATACGTTGATCACTCCTTCAAAAATACCATCATTTGATGATACATTCACGCTTTGAATATTCACTACAACCTCTTCTGACAATTTCGACAAAATATTACTTAGTATCCCAATACGATCGATACCGGTAAAAGCAATAGAAGCCAAAAAAGAGTACTGTCGGTAATCCCCCCATTCTACCGCTACAATTCTATCTCCAAAATTCGATTTCAATCGTATTCCTGTTTCACATGATCGCTTATGCACCTCAACCTCGTTTTTCTCATTGATAAAACCAAACACTTTATCTCCCGGTATGGGTTTGCAACAAGGTGCAGGTATGAAATTTTTCTTGAATTGTTCTTCTTTCAACAGATATACCGATTTTGTATCAATAACAGGTGTTGAAGCAAGAATTGCATCCTCTGTCTTTTTAGGAAGCTGGGTTACAATTTTGGGTTCGGGTGGCGTTTTTTTTATAACATTCATTGCTTGTTTCACATAACGAACAAACAAATTTTCACTTTTAGGAACGCCTTCCTTCACTTTATAAAAAACATTAGGGTTGTCAGGAAGCGTTATATCTTTATTACCTATTAAATAATGCAGGTCTTCTTTTTTTTCTAATCTGTAATAATTTAATATCTTGATATAAGTTTCGTTGTCGATGGGTTGGTTTTCGAATAACTCCTCCAGCATTTTTTGCCCTTTTTCGGCTATCTTTCGTTTTTGACGACGTAATGCTGCTTCTATTTTTGTGCGAGCTTTAGCCGTCGTAGCATAATTCAACCATTCCGGTTGAGGGTATTGAGACTGCGAAGTTAGAATTTCGACCTGATCGCCACTTTTGAGCTGATAACTCAAAGGTACTAATGTATGATTTACTTTAGCACCCAAACAATGGTCACCAATACGCGTATGTATTGTATAGGCAAAATCGAGAGCCGTTGCTCCCTGAGGTAAAGTTTTTATTTCACCTTTAGGAGTAAATACATATATTTCGGATGAAAAAAGATTCATTTTCACTGTATCAAGAAAATCAATGGCATTGGGACTCGGATTAGCCAAAATTTCCTGAACAGTTTTCAACCATTTATCGAGTTCATTATCTTCCTCCACTCTGTTTTCTTTATATTTCCAATGAGCCGCAAAACCTTTTTCGGCAATATCGTCCATACGACGACTGCGAATCTGAACTTCGATCCATTTTCCATCAGGTCCCATAACTGTCAGGTGCAACGCCTGATAACCATTGGCTTTGGGCTGACTCAACCAGTCACGAATACGATCGGGACGAAGTTTGTAAATATCGGTAATGGCGGAATAGATATCCCAACATTGTTTCTTTTCGTCCATACCGGGCTCAACCTCAAAAATAATACGTACAGCAAAAAGGTCATATACTTCGTTAAAATCAATCCCTTTCGACTCCATCTTCTTCCAAATGGAATACACCGATTTAACCCGATCACGCATTTCATATTTGATATTCATTTTGTCCAACGCTTCTCTGACGGGCGCTGCAAAATTTTCGTATATCTTGCTGCGTTCGGCCGCGGTTTCTTCGATTTTTCTGGTAAGCTCGGCATAGATATCGGGATGTTCATGCTTGAAACACAGCTCTTCGAGTTCGGTTTTTATGCTGAACAAACCCAGTCGGTGTGCTAATGGTGCGTATATATACATGGTTTCACCCGTAATCTTAAACTGCTTGGCAGGAGACAAAGACGAAAGGGTGCGCATGTTGTGCAATCTGTCGGCTATTTTAATGAGGACCACTCGAATATCCTCGGACATAGTGAGCAAAAGTTTACGGAAATTTTCGGCCTGAGCCGAAACATTTTCTCCAAACATTCCACTCGAAATCTTTGTTAGTCCATCTACAATCTGGGCAATCTTATCCCCAAACATCATTCGAATATCTTCTACTGTGAGATCGGTATCTTCCACTACATCATGAAGTAACGCTGCTGAAATGGAGGTAGACCCTAACCCCATTTCGCGTGAAACTATCCTCGCAACTGCCAACGGATGCATAATATAAGGTTCGCCCGAACGCCTACGGACACCTTTATGGGCCTCTTTTGCCACATTAAAAGCTTTAGTAATAATTTCAACTTTCCGTCGGTGATTCGAGTTCAAATAATCATTGAGTAGAGCCTGAAACTCCTCATTGATCATTTTTTCTTCCGCAGCTAATCTCTCATCGTAATTCATATTCGTTACTTAGACTCTCTTTTTAGTACAATGTTTAAAAAAAGAATACGAAATTACAAATAAATATACAAAAATGTTCGGAAATTTGCTATTCATTATCCAAAACTTGTTGAAAGTTGTACAAAAAACAAAGCGATTGATTCTGGTTAGTCGGAAATACAAATATAAATTACATGTTAAAAACACCAACCTATTTATGAAAAAATATTTTTTATGAACATGGAATTGTTTATAAATGTTATAATCCGTTTTTCTTTCTGAAAAGAAAAAGGGTAATTCGCTTTTTTATTTTTATTTTTATCGTCGAAAAAGAAAACGATGAAAAAATTACAACACATATTACTTTTTATTCTCTTTTTTTCTCTCCCTCCTTTTCTATTCGCCCAGAAAAGTGAACAAAATCTTATTAAAGAAGGAGTTATTTTACACGATTTGGGAGAATACCAACAAGCAATAGAAAAATACCAACAGATCCTTACCATTAACCCGCATTCCTTGCAAGCTATTTACGAGATGGCGCTTTCCTACTTGGAATTAAAAGATTATGAAAAAGCATCGGAATACAGCACCCAAGTCATCAATGCTGATGATAAGAACTTATCGATGTTGGCTTACTGTGTAAAAAGCGAAGCGTTTGCAGAAATGAATCGATTGGATAAAGCCATTGCTTTGTTAAAAGAAGCACTCAAAAAACACGGCGATCATTATTTGCTTCATTTCAATTTAGCACTCAATTATTACAAAAAAAACGATATCGGCAACGCACTTCTTCATGTAAAAAGATCCATCGATTTAAATAAATCAAATAGCGACGCTTTTTTATTAAATGCTTATGCCTTGAATGATGCCGGATTGTGGGTACAAAGCATTTTGTCATTTCAGATGTTTTTATTGATAGAACCGGATAGTCAACGCTCAAAAAACACTTTCGAAGAAATGCTGCAGATCATGCGCATAAAACCCGTCTCAGAAAAACCCGTAGAACGCTCCTTCGTCCAACAACAACTTCACCGAAATCCATCTGCAATTCATCCCGACCAAATTCCTCCTCTCACCGTCGAACAAGGATTAAACCGAGATTTCATCTACCATGCCATCACCATCACCTTAGATTCGCTCAAAACACATGATAAAGAGACCGATCTTTATACCACTTTTACCGAAGTCAACAAAGCCATTCTCTCGGCTCTCGCAAAAGAAAACGACGGTACAAAAGAAAAAAATGCATTCTGGACCTTCTATGTACCTTTTTTCACCGAAATTCTGAATTCAAATTATTATGAAACGTATTGTCGATACATTAGTGTTTCTTATTTTCCTGAATCTCTCGAATGGTGGAACAACAACAAAACAAAAGCCGAAGAGTTTCTGAACTGGTTTGAACACGGAGATAATGAAACTCGGTGAACAAATTAAAAAAACAGTTATCTTTGCAGCTGAACTCCAATTCGTATGGAAAAAAGCAATTATTCAGAGGAAGAAATATTAAAACAAATACGCAATCCCAAAACCAGGTACGAAGGTTTTGCCAAGCTCGTTGCAAAATATAGCGAACGTTTGTATAGGCAAATTAGAAAAATGGTACTTTCACACGATGATGCGAACGATATTCTTCAAGAGGTTTTTATAAAAGCATGGACAAACATTGATAATTTTAGAGGCGAGGCTAAATTATCAACATGGCTTTACCGAATAGCTATTAACGAAAGCATTACTTTTCTTAATAAATTACGAGCACGAAATAATATTTCAATAGACGAAGAAAATTCATTCTTGATTAATCGGCTCGAAAGTGATGAATATTTCGATGGAGACGAAGCTCAAAAATTGTTGCAAAAAGCTATCCTCACCCTCCCTGATAAACAGCGACTGGTATTTCAATTGAAATATTTCGAAGAGATGAAATATGAGGAGATGTCGGATATTTTAGGCACCTCTGTTGGAGCACTAAAAGCATCTTATCATCACGCAGTAAAAAAGATAGAAAATTTTTTATCGAACGTCGATTAAACTTTCTTTTAATTTGAAAGTCAATGCTAATGCATAGCGCAAGAAACAAAAAAATATGAAAACTAAGATAAGGCTGGAAGACATAAATAAGACAGACCCTTTTAAAGTGCCCGAAAATTATTTCGAACAGTTTAACGAAGAAATAATGAAGCGTCTGCCTGCAATAAAAATGCCGGAATTTAAGCCAGTCCCTTTACGAGAAAAAGTAAAACCATGGATTTATCTGGCAGCTATGTTTGTAGGATTATTCTTTGCAATTCAATTTTTAACAAAAAATGCAAGAAATCAATCCACTTATTCTTCTTCATCCGGTTTCGAAATACAATCAACAGCCATCCAGCCCGACAAATACTGGTCGACCGTGGAAATTTCTGAAGAAGAATTTTACCAGTATCTTGAAGAGCAATTGACAGAAGACGAATATTATGACTATCTATACGATGAATTTTATTCTATGCAAAATATGTAAAAATATCGAGAATAAATAAAAAGTACGGTAATATGAAAATCCAAAAAACTATAGGTATATTGATCAGTGTATTTATTTTTTACATATTTCCTCAACTTGGTCATGCACAAGATAAAAAAATGGACATAGCCGATTTCGAAAAAAGAAAACAGGAATATGTGAAAGAAAAAGCAGGTCTGTCGTCAAAAGAAGCCGAACAATATTTTCCGTTGAATAATGAGCTGAACCAAAAGAAGTTCGAATTGAACAGACAACATCGTGAAAAAATAAAACAGATACATAATAAAAACGAAGAGATAACGGACGAAGAATATCGGAAAATTCTTGAAAACGACGTTGAAATAAAACTGAAAGAAGCAGAACTCGACAAAGAATATTCCGATAAATTTGAAAAAATACTTCCCCCTGAAAAACTTTATAAAGCACGACAAGCCGAAAAAAACTTTATCCAGCAAGAGGTAAACCGTTTTCGAAAAGAAAATAACATACAGAGAAAAGACAATCAAAGAAATAGCAATTCCAATAACCGAGGAGTAAAAAACAAAAAATAAAAAAGAATTTATTCGAGGTAAAAAGAGTTTTAGGATAGATTGTTACCGCATCGTGCTATCTACTCAACTATGGCGATGCGGTTTTTTATATCTTTTTCTCAGCAATCGCTATGTGTCGGTCATAAAAATAAAACGTCCACAAACCGGTTGGTTTGTGGACGTTAAAGTTATGGGTGGTGTGTGGAGTTGAAGGGAATGTAAGAAGTGGAGTTGGAGGGATTCGAACCCTCGTCCAAACGAGGAAGCAATTTGCTTTCTACATGCTTAGCTTCACTTTCATTGTCGGGAAAGAATGCGGCTGAAGCTACCCAATTCTTTCCTTAGCTTCTTTATGTTTCGGATAGGCGCCGAAGCCTCGCCCATCCTATCTCCGATTTATCTGCACCACCTTATCGGAACGCTTCGGAGCCACAGCTTCCGGGTGATGTCTTGTCCCAGCACCTTGTGCCGGGATTAAGCGATTAATCTACTATACTTCGATTACGCAGCAAGAGCATAATTGTCATTGCCAGTTATTGATTTGACGCTTGAGATTATAGTGCAAAAACGTCAACGCACTGCATGCTTACAAACCTCTTCTACTCGCTGTCAAAACCGGTCAACCCCATATTTCAATGATCTCCTTTTCCAGAAACTTAGATACAAAAATAATGATTTGGTTTAATCAAAACAAATTATATATCAAAATTTATTTTAAATATTTTTGTAATTGACGAATAATAATATCAGGATCAATATCATTTAAACACGCATAATCGCCACGCTGACAAGATTTGTTGCCAAAAACAGAACATGGCCGACAATCCAAATCAATTTGAACCGCGTCATCAATAGACTGTCTAAAACCATAAAAACCCAAATACGGATGAGTAGCACCCCAAACAGAAACCGTTGGTACTCTTACTAACGATGCTAAATGCATATTAGCCGAATCCATGGAAAGCATTACCCGAAGTTGAGACATAAGAAATAATTCCTGAGCTAGATCGAGCTTTCCTGCAATAGAAATCACATTATTATAAGTCGTTTGCCATTTTTTCATTATTTCAGCTTCCTTTTGACTACCAAAAAGATAAATAATGACATCGGAATGAGTATTCAGTGTTTTTATCACCTCCTCCATTTTCTCCAATGGATACATTTTTGCTTTATGTTTGGCAAAAGGAGCTATTCCAATATTTTTTTTTGATGGATCAAAACAAATATTCTCAGGCAAGGAAACCTCACTTGACTTATTGGAAAAATAATGCGAGAACGTCATTTCCGCAGGATATCCTATTGCTTCAAAAACGTCTCTATATCTATCAATGGTATGTTTTATTGGTTGTAAGGGGGCTTTATGTGAAATAACAGCTCTCTTTTCTTTCCTGCCTTTATCGATATGGGTTATTTTTTTACCTAAGAGAGCAAAGTAAGCTCTCAAAAACTTACTTCGTAATACATCATGTACATCGGCAACTTTATCGATATTGTATTTCCGAAGTAAATTCCCCAAACGAAACAATCCTTTAATGCCTTTATAATCTGCGAGATCAACGCCAATCGGACGAATATTAGATAACCCGAGATCAAAAAGCAAAACGAAATTTTTATTTGTCAAAATGTAGAAGGTGTCGTTCGGATATGCCTTCGCCACCGAATATAAGGGCGGAACAAGCATGGCTACATCACCAAATGCCGACAACCGAATGACCAAAACATTAGCCATTATTTTGTTGCTTATTATATAGCACAGGATTAAGAGAAGGGTCGTTATACATTTTCATTTGCCTGTAAACCTTCATGTATTTTTTTCCTTCTCCAATTTCTTGAAGCAACGTATCAATAGCATGTGAGAGATCTTCGCGTTGTTCCATAAGAACATTTAATTTTTTACGGCAATTAATCACATGCTGTTCATCAGCATCTGTGCGGTTAACCTCGTCTCGCATATGATAAATTTTTATGGCAAGAATCGATAATCGATCAATTGCCCATGCAGGGCTTTCTGTATTGATGAAAGCATTGGGAAGCGGTTTTACATCTTTAAAAAAATCAAGAAAATAATCATCGATTTTTTCCACCAAATCCGTTCTTTCCTGATTCGATCGATCTATACGACGCTTGATTTCCAATGCTTTGATAGGATCAATTTCAGGATCACGAATGATATCTTCGAGATGCCATTGAACTACATCGATCCAATTTTTTTCATAAAGAAGAAAATCAATCGTTCCCGGTTGAAACGGATTTTTCATAACAGCATCTACGTGATTTACGAGATGATAATCTTCTGTTGCACGGTCAAAAATTGCATTGGCGTTAGCACTGAAATCTTTCATAATTTATTTTTTTTGCATTGTATAATGCAAAGATAATCAATCTGCTTTAATTTCATTATCATACGATAATACAATTTCGCAACTAAAACCACGTTTCTCTTCTAAATTCGATGTTATTTTAGAATTCCGATTTCTATTCACATAAAAAAGTGTATTTTTGCAAAATAAAGTCCTTTTTTAATAAGAGAATAGCAATACCCTTATTTGTCATGAATAAAATCGTAGGAAAAGAATACTTATCGGAAAAAGTTGTAAAATTTGAAATCGAAGCACCATTGATAGCCAAAAAACGCAAGGCGGGTCATTTTGTAATTGTCCGCATAGGTGAAAAAGGCGAACGCATACCTTATACAATTGTAACTTCCGATCCACAAAAAGGTACAATTACGTTGGTTGTGCAAAACGTAGGAAAATCGTCGGGAAAATTTTGCAAGCTTAACGTCGGAGATTATGTAACCGATTTGGTGGGACCCTTAGGGAAGGCAACACACATCGAAAACTTCGGCACTGTACTTTGTGCAGGTGGCGGTGTTGGCATAGCTCCCATATTACCCATCGTTGAGGCAATGAAAAAGGCCGATAACAAAGTAATTGCCATATTGGCTGCACGCACCAAAGAACTCATCATTCTAGAAAATGAAATTCGGCAATTTGCAGATGAAGTTATTATCATGACCGACGACGGATCGTACGGTAAAAAGGGCTTAATAACCAAAGGAGTGGAAGAGGTGATACAAAGTGAAAAAGTAGATCTATGTGTTACTGCCGGTCCTGTAATTATGATGAAATTTCTTTCGGAACTTACCAAAAAATACAATCTCCCCACCATCGCATCACTAAATCCAATCATGGTAGATGGTACGGGTATGTGTGGTGCCTGCCGAGTAACAGTGGGTGGTAAAATAAAATTCGTCTGCATAGACGGTCCCGAATTCGATGCTCATCAAGTTAATTTTGATGAATTGATCATGCGATTGAATGCTTACAATTAAGTAAAATAAGTAAAAACGCAAAAACATCAATTCATAGTTTAGTCAACAGTTTAAAAACAAATTGAAATGCCTTCAAAAGAATATTTGCAAGCTGAACGTAATCAACCCTGGCGCGAAGCGTTACGTAAAACGATGAAAAATAAAGAACGCACCAATTTACCACGAGTAAAAATGCCCGAACAACCACCGGAAGCCCGTATTCACAATTTTCAGGAAGTAAATCTTGGACTTACACCGGAACTGGCTCTTGCCGAATCGCATCGCTGCCTTGATTGTGTAAATCCTACTTGCATCATGGGATGCCCCGTGGAAGTAAACATTCCAAAGTTTATTAAAAACATTGAGCGGGGTGAAATTCTTGAAGCAGCCAAAACACTGAAAGAAACAAATACGCTCCCTGCTGTGTGTGGACGGGTTTGCCCGCAGGAGCGTCAATGCGAAAGCCAATGTTTTTACGTTCAAAAACTCAAAAAAGAAGCTGTTGCCATAGGCTATCTTGAACGTTTTGCTGCCGATTATGAACAAGAAAGCGGGAATATTTCTATTCCGGAAACTGCTTCTGCAAACGCAATCAAAATTGCTGTTGTAGGATCCGGACCGGCCGGTTTGGCTTTTGCAGGCGACATGGCAAAACTAGGATACGAAGTAACAGTTTTTGAAGCATTGCATGAGTTAGGAGGTGTTCTTCGCTATGGCATTCCCGAATTCCGTCTACCCAATAAAACTGTTGATGCCGAAATTGAGGTGCTCAAAAAAATGGGAGTAAAATTCGAAACCAATTGTATCATAGGTAAAACCATTTCGCAAGAAGATTTAAAAGACTCTGGTTATAAAGGCATTTTCATTGGTAGTGGAGCCGGTTTTCCCAATTTTATGAATATTCCGGGGGAAAACCTTATTGGTGTTATGTCGGCCAACGAATATCTTACTCGTGTGAATTTGATGCGAGCGGCCGATCCCGATAGCGACACCCCTGTTCACCGCGGGAAAAGAATAGCAGTGATAGGTGGAGGAAATACCGCTATGGATGCCGTTCGTACAGCACGCCGCCTGGGTGCAGAAAAAGCAATGATCGTTTATCGACGTTCAGAAGAAGAAATGCCGGCACGAATCGAAGAAGTAAAACATGCCAAAGAAGAAGGTATTGAATTTCTCACGTTGCATAATCCCATAAGATACGAAGGGGATGAGAAAGGACGCGTACAAAAAATGTTGCTGCAACGCATGAGACTCGGAGAACCTGACGTTTCAGGTCGCCGCCGCCCGATCCCTATCGAAGGCGAAACGGTATGGATAGATGTTGACGGAGTCATTGTAAGCATCGGAGTCTCTCCCAATCCTTTAATTCCATCTACTTTCACCGGTCTAGAAGTCACCTCTTACGGAACAATCGTCATAGACAACGAAACCATGCAAACCAGTGTAGATAATATTTTTGCGGGGGGCGATATTGTACGAGGCGGAGCTACGGTGATTCTTGCTATGGGTGATGGACGCAAAGCCGCAAAAGGAATGGATACCTGGTTGAAAAAAACTTTATAAATTCATCGCGAAAATGAAAATTTTGGCAGACGCCCATATTCCTTATTTAAAAGGCGCCATTGAACATTTTGGCGACGTAGAATATCTTCCCGGCAATCAATTCACCAAAGAAACCATCAAAGACAAAGATGTACTGATCGTACGAACGGTAACCTATTTTGGCGAAGAAATACTGGCAGGATCATCTGTAAAGCTCATTTGTTCAGCCACCATAGGTTATGATCATATCGATACCCACTATTGCGATACTCACGGTATTGCGTGGCGTACTGCCCCGGGTTGTAATGCCGGCTCAGTTGAACAATATGTGACAGCATCTTTACTGCTCATGGCAGAAAAAAAGGGATTCGAGCTGAAAAAAAAGACAATCGGGATTGTGGGCGTAGGAAATGTAGGAAGCAAAGTGGAAGCTGCCTGCAAAAAACTAGGCATGCATGTCTTGCTGAACGACCCACCACGAGAAGAACACGAGGGAAACGCCAACAACATGTTTGTTGATCTGGAAACCATTAAACGTAAGTCAGACATCATCACACTACATACACCGCTTACCAAAACAGGGAAATACAAAACATGGCATCTAGTCGATGAATTTTTTTTCAACGAACTGGAGAATAACCCCATTCTGATTAATTCTTGCCGCGGGAGCGTAACCGATAACAATGCCTGGAAAAAGGCAATAAAAGAAAATCGTGTGTCAGGATCAATAATCGATTGCTGGGAAAATGAACCCCGCATTGATAAAGAACTCCTGGGAATGGCCGATATAGCCACACCTCACGTTGCAGGATATTCAGCCGATGGAAAATGGACAGCAACTAAAATGACGCTCGAAAATCTTTGTGAATTCTTTCATTTCGATATTGATCCGGTAAAACTTATGCCACCTATTCCTCCTCCTCCCAATCCTATTATAGATTTAGAAGGAGTCAGTCCCGAAAAACAAATACGTCACGCAGTTCTTCATACATATAATCCTTTGAAAGAAACAAAAGCGTTAAAAAATTCGCCGGAAAAATTTTATTATTTTCGTTCCCACTACCCTCTCCGACGCGAATATAAAGCGTATACAGTCAAAAATGCCCATCCAGCCAATGCAGATTTACTAAAACAACTTGGATTTATCGTTTAATTTCTAAAAAATAGCTAAATATGCAATTTATAAAAACTTTTCCTTTCTTTTTTAAGGAAAAATCGATAGTTTTGTAGAACGATTTTGGATCTAAAATAGAAAATAGGATATAATAAATTAATAAAAACTAACCTATATAAATTTTTCCGTCATGAACAGAAAATTATTTAACGTATCTCTAGTGTTAGCAGCAGCAATCGTTCTGTTTGCTACCTCGTGCAGCAGTAGTCTTAAACCGCTGTCTCAGTCAAATTTTAAAGTAACCCCATCCCCCCTTGAAACAGTTGGGATGGAAGTGCCTGTTACTGTTAATGGGACATTCCCTGAAAAATGGTTTCATCCAAATGCAACAGTAACCATTACTCCTGTGATTAAATATGCGGGGAATAAGGAATTGAAAGCAACTTCCTACACCTATCAGGGAGAAAAAGTAGCCGGAAACGGCATAACAATTCCTAAAAACAAAGGTGGAAATTTCGCCATGAATTTTAAATTCCCCTATCAAGAAGGAATGGAAGTTTCCGAACTTTTTATGCGTTTCGACGCACAGATAAAGAACAAAAAAGCGAATCTTCCCGATGTAAAAGTTGCTGACGGCGTAATAGCTACTTCTATGTTAGCCGATGCATTAACTACCGATCCTGCTTTTGCAGATGACAACTTTCAACGCATTATTAAAGAAAAACAGGAAGAAGCTATCATGTTTCTTATTGAAAGTGCCGAATTACGACAAAGTGAACTAACCAAAGAAGGACTCCAGGCATGGAAAAAACGTGTAGAAGAAGCCTTTGGCGATCCTAAACAGCAAATTGCTCTTGAAATAGGAGGTTATGCTTCACCCGATGGTCCGTGGTCACTTAATGAAACCCTTGCCAGACAACGTCAAAAAAATTCTTTAAATTATCTGGAAAAAGAATTTAAAAAGAAAAATATTTCTCCCGAAATTAATACACATTATACAGAAGAAGACTGGGAAGGATTCCGTCAGTTGGTACAAGCATCTGATCTGCAGGATAAAGAGCTTATAATAAGAATATTAGAAATGTACACCGATCCTGAAGAACGAGAAATACAAATTAAAAACCTTTCGCATATATACCAAGAATTGGCTGAAACCGTTCTTCCTCAGTTGCGTCGCGCACGACTAATTGCCAGCATAGATATTATCGGTAAAACAGATGATGAAATTATGTCTTTCTGGCGCAATGATCCTAAACAATTGAATGTGGAAGAATTGCTTTATGCAGCTACACTAACCGATAATGATGCCGAAAAAGAGCGTATTTATCAGCATGTTACGGTAAACTTTCCACAAGATTACAGAGGATGGAACAATTTGGGCGCACTTTTCTATAAACGAGGCAACATAAATAAAGCCGAACAATCCTTTAATCGTGCTGCACAAATATCTCCTAATGCTCCTGAAGTAAATATGAATCTGGCATTAATAGCCATGACAAATAATAATCTCGACAAAGCTGAAGAATTACTTGGTAAAGCTGGTGGAGCTAAAAACCTGAATGCTGCTCTCGGATTACTTTATTTGAAGAAAGGTGAATATAACAAAGCTGTAGAGGCTTTCGGCAATCTAAAATCGAACAATGCCGCATTAGCTCAACTATTGGTAAAAGATTACAATAAGGCATCGCAAACACTTGCTGCTATTCCTAATCCCGATGCAACTACTGCTTATCTGGCTGCAATCGTCGCTGCAAGAACAAACAACTTCAACGATGTAATTACTAATCTTCAAACAGCAATTCAGCGCGACAAATCTATGGCTCAGAAAGCTGCAAACGATCTGGAATTCGCTAAATACAGAACAAACAATGAATTTGTATCGTTAATACAATAAAATCAACTGTTCAATCTTTAAAAAAGTGGAACACATAATGATAAATGTGTTCCACTTTTTTTATTCCCCAAAAAGTTTTTCATCCCTTTTTGGAAAAATACTTTAAAAACACGTACCTTTGCGCCAATTATTATCAGAACTTTTTATAAAAACTGAATTCTGTCTAATGAAAAACAGACAACTCAGAGCGATCGCTTTCTACACACTGAAAACATTGTGAATGAAAAAATAAATAATCTCTATGATACGAACAAAAGCCATATTGAGGTATTTAGGATTTGTTCTGCTTTTTAATGCCTTGTTTTTGTGTATCTCGGCAGCGATATCTTTTTTTCTCCACGAAGATTCTTTTATACCGCTTTTGTGCGGAACACTGGTATGCACCGCATTGGGAATATTCCCTCAAATATTTATCGAAAAAATAGAAGAAATTACCTTTCAAGAAGGAATTGCCATAAGCGTTCTTGGTTGGATTGCTACTTGCCTTACAGGAATGATTCCTTATTTCATGTGGGGCGGAGAATTTACGTTGGCTAATTCATTATTCGAAAGCGTTTCAGGATTTACCACAACCGGGGCTACCATCTTGAACAATGTCGAAATATTACCTAAAGGATTATTGTTTTGGAGGGCATCTACTCATTTCATTGGCGGAATAGGCATTATTCTTTTTGTATTGGTTATCCTTCCTGAAAAAAGGGGGGTCCGTTCAAGCATTTATCATTCTGAAGTTTCCGGATTATCTATGCTTAACTTTCGAATGAAAACAAAAGAAATTGCCAATATCATCGTCATCGTTTACATAAGTCTTATCGCAGTGGAAACCATTTTGCTGAAAGTTTTCGGCATGAATTGGTTCGATGCTGTTTGCCATTCGTTTGCCACCGTTGCCACCGGCGGATTTTCTACAAAAAACACAAGCGTTGCCTATTTTAACAATATATCAATCGAAATCATCATTATGTTTTTTATGCTGATAAGCAGTATGCATTTCGGATTGATTTACAATACCGTTCGCGGACGAAAATTAAATATTTTCACTTCAAGCGTTGTTCGATCGTATGTAATTGTAATGTTTATAGGAATTTTACTCGTCGCGGGGCAACTTACCCTTGAAAAGGTTTATAGCTCAGGAGAGTCGCTACGATATGCAGCCTTTCAGGTGATTTCCTTAGGCACCACTACCGGTTTTGCTATCGTCGATACTCCTAACTGGCCTATTTTTGCTATCCTCATTCAAATGTACTTTACAATTCAATGTGGAATGGTGGGCTCTACATCCGGCGGATTAAAGTTTGATAGAATTTTTCTTTTTTTCAAATCCTTGATAAAACAAATTAAACTCACCAAACATCCCAATGGAATATATGCTATAAAAATCGATGGCACACTCATCGACAGCGATATGGAATTACAAACAGCAGTTTTTATTCTGCTTTACATTATCACTTTTTTTGTCACAACATTGCTGCTGACAGCAATGAAAATAGACGGCATGACCGCTTTTTCCGCAGCTATCACAACTCTTGGAAATGCAGGACCGGGATTTGGAAAAGTAAGTTCATTAGGAAATTATAGTGGCTTACCCGACGCTGCAAAATATATTCTTTCAGGAAATATGCTTCTTGGGCGTCTCGAAATTATGAACATCATTGTGTTTCTGACCATGCTGTCCCGAAAACGTTGAAAGGAAAAAATAGGACCTAAGTTCAAATTAGAAGTGCGACACTGCAGTTGATGTTTTTCAATTTATTTTTCCGAAAATAAAATTGTACCTTTGCAAACGTTTTAACAAATCAAACAAACTGAACATTTTATGAATTTTGTGGAAGAACTTCGTTGGAGAGGTATGATTCAAGATATCATTCCCGGAACGGAAGAATACTTGTTAAAAGAAAAAACATCAGGATATGTCGGCATTGACCCTACAGCAGATTCGCTTCATATTGGACATCTTGTAGGTATAATGATGTTGAGGCATCTGCAACGAGCAGGGCATACACCCATTGCCCTTGTAGGAGGTGCTACAGGAATGATAGGAGATCCTTCAATGAAATCGGCCGAACGAAAACTATTGGATGAAGAAACTCTCCGTCATAATCAGGAAGCAATTAAAGCCCAATTAGCTAAATTTCTCGATTTTGAAGGCGATCTATCCAATAAAGCAGTTATGGTCAACAACTATGACTGGATGAAAGATTATACTTTTCTTAATTTTATCCGCGACATCGGCAAACACATTACCGTTAATTACATGATGGCAAAAGATTCCGTAAAAAAACGGCTGACCGACGATTCTGCGGAGGGGATGTCTTTTACAGAATTTTCATATCAATTGATTCAAGGATACGATTTTTTGCATTTATATAGGGAAATAGGCTGCCGTTTACAAATGGGTGGATCCGATCAATGGGGTAACATTACCACCGGAGCAGAACTCATTCGTAGGATCGAAGGAGGAGAAGTGTATGCCATTACCTGTCCTCTCATAACCAAAGCCGATGGCGGTAAATTCGGGAAAACAGAAAGTGGCAATGTATGGCTTGACCGTCGGTACACCTCACCTTATAAATTTTACCAATTCTGGTTGAATGTAAGCGACGAAGACGCCGCCAAATATATCAAAATTTTCACTACCCTTTCCAAAGATGAAATAGATGCACTGATAGCCGAACAGCAAAAAGCACCTCATTTACGTCCGCTACAAAAAAAATTAGCAGAAGAGGTTACCGTCATGGCGCACTCACGCAACGATTACGAAATGGCCGTCAATGCTTCACAAATATTATTTGGAAAAGCAACTTCGGAAACCTTGCGTTCCATCGATGAAGAAACATTTCTCCAAGTATTTGAAGGAGTTCCCCAATTTAATATCTCGAAAGAAACGCTTTCACGAGGCATCAAAGCCGTAGACTTGTTGACAGAAACAGCCGCTGTTTTTCCATCAAAAAGCGAAATGCGTAAAATCACGAAATCGGGAGGAGTAACAATTAATAAAGAACGATTGGAAAATTCCGATACAGTAATCGATTCATCCTATCTCATCGGGAACAAATATATTATTGCTCAACGTGGCAAGAAGAATTATTTTCTGCTAATAGCAGAATAAGGAAGGACGTAAGTTCAAATTAGAAGTGCAAATTTCCCGCTAAGTTTTATACAGGTTTTTTTAAACAAAACAATGAAAAATACCACGGAGGTTTGCAAAATAGCAAAGATTATCTTATTTTTGCACTGCTTTTCACGAAGCAAGTTAGGGATTGTCCTATAGTGTAACGGCAGCACATCTGATTTTGGTTCAGCTGGTCCAGGTTCGAATCCTGGTAGGACAACAAAGAAACATGCTATTATAGCGTGTTTCTTTATTTATATT